>JAYTHD010000105.1:0-2974 GCA_043732975.1 Verrucomicrobiota bacterium | reverse complement strand
GGCAGTCGGCGCGGCACTGCCGGCCTTTTGCTTCTGCCACAGATACCAACCCCCACCACCCATCACGGCGGCAGTCAAAAAAACTGAAAGCAACGTCTTCATCAAAATATCAACCCAGCTGGTAGCTTTCGAACCACCCTAATCGGTGCGGCTCGCTGCCAAACACAAATTAGTACGACTACGTACGATTTCTGCAAACATGTCCGCCTTGCGTTGGCGCTGGCGGAGAAAACCACGAATCTGTGCTGACTTTGACAGACGGCATGAGATTCATCCTTATTTGGGCTTTGGGGCTAATAGTTTTGCGATGGCTGGGACAACGCATGCTGGCGCGCCAGAATGAAGCCTTCGTACGGGCGCATCGGGACGAGGTGCCGACGGCGTTTCGGGAGACGATTGACGCGCCGACCTACGCCAAGTCGATCGAATACACGCTCGCCAAATCGCGCTTCGCCGACTGGGAAAGCACCTGGGATACGGCAGTGCTCGTCGCCGTGCTGCTCGGCGGCATCCTGCCGTGGACCTTCGGCCGGGTGATGCACTTGCTCGGGACCTCGGAATGGTCGCAGGCGGCCTGGATTTTCGGCGTTTTCCTCGCCTTTTCAATTCCTGGATTGCCGTTCACCTGGTGGGAACAATTCCGCCTGGAGCAGCGCTTTGGATTCAATACCACGACCGTCGGCCCGTGGATTTTGGATCAGGTGAAGGGCCTGGCCCTCGCCGCCGCGCTGGGATATCCACTGCTGGTGTTTCTCCTGAAACTGGTGGGCTGGATGGGACCGTCCTGGTGGCTCTGGGCCTGGGCGGCGATGCTGGCATTTCAGCTGATCATGATGGTGGTGGCCCCGATTTGGATTCTGCCGCTGTTCAACAAATTCACCCCGCTGCCCGAGGGAACGCTGCGGCAACGGCTGCTGGCCCTGGGGCAGCGCACCGGCTTCAATGCCCGGACCATTCTGGTGATGGACGGCTCCAAGCGGTCACGGCATTCCAACGCGTATTTCACCGGCTTCGGTCGATTTCGCAAGATAGTGCTTTTTGACACATTGATCAGCCAGCTCTCGGAACCGGAACTCGAAGCCGTGCTGGCCCATGAAGTGGGCCACTACAAACGGGGTCATATCCCAAAAATGCTCGCCTGGGCGGCCGTGGGTTCGCTCGGAGCCTTCGCCCTGATTGGCTGGCTGGCGCGGCAGGGGGGCTTTGCCGGCGGCTTCGGCTTTCCGGCGGCGGGCGGAGTTGCTCCCGCCTTGCTGCTGTTCACTCTCCTGAGTGGCCTGGTGACCTTTTGGCTCTCACCGCTGGGAAATTTCTGGTCACGGAAACATGAGTACGAAGCCGATGCCTTCGCCAAAGCGGCCGTCGGCGGTGCCGCACCATTGCTTGGCGCGCTTCGGAAATTGGCGGAGAAAAACCTCTCCAACCTGACGCCGCATCCGTGGTTCAGTGCGTTCTACTATTCGCACCCCACGCTGCTGGAAAGGGAGGAGGCCCTGGTGAGACTCGGCGAAAAATAGCCGGGTCCGAGGCTGAATCCGGGGACGCAAAAACGCCTCGCGTGGAGACGCGAGGCGTTTTTCAGAAGGCCGATCGGCGGAGAGAATCCTCTCAGGCTTCGAAACTCTTGCCGCAACCACACGAGCTGTGGGCGTTGGGATTCTTGATCTTGAATCCACCGCCGTTCAGCGCATCGCTGAAATCAATCGTGGCACCGCGCAGATAGTTGGCGCTGAACGGATCCACGATCACGCCGACGCCATGGAACTCGATCAGGCTGTCGTCCGGTCCCTTATCGTCAAACACCATGCCATACTGCATGCCCGAGCAGCCGCCGGCTTCGACGTACACCCGCAGCGCCTTGCCGCGATTTTCCGGATCGCTTTCGCGCATGGAAGAAATCTCACGGGCGGCCGGAGCCGTCAGGATGACCAGCGCTTCGAGGTCGCCCACTGCAGGGGCGGTTTCCGGGGCAGATTCGGTGACAGAACTCATAGTGGGCACAACCTATCGAGAGGGTCGGGCATGTCAAACCGGGGATGGCACAGCTCCAATTTGGGCGACCGGCCCAAAGCCCGCCGGCCAGCCGCCCGATCCTCAGCGGAGGAAGGAGGAATGCTGGATCATCCAGGCAATATCGCGGCTTTTGGGTGCGGCAAAGCCGTTGTATTGGCTGTATTTGACCTTCACCACGGTGGTGGCTTCCAGCCACTTCTTGATCTCACTGTGGCCGTCGGTAAAATTGAAGCCGCAGGCGCCGTTGTGGTAGCTGGCCGGCAGGTCGACCCAGTTGTTGGGGTCCGTCGTGTTCGTGATCTCCCAGCCGTCGTTGATGCTGTCGGGGTGTTCGTCATTCATCAGCCAGAGATCGGACGGACTGATCTTCGTGATGTCGGTGGTCTTGTTGAAGTTTTGCCAACTGGGATACCACGTCGAACCGGCCGCATTGGGGCTGTAGGCGCCGCCCTCAACGAATCCGTTCATGGACACGGCGCGCACCCGTGGGACCATGGCACCACCGACTTTCACCGGGTGGTTGTCGGCCGGACAATGGTAGATACCGACGCTCTTGGTATAGGGACCGATCTTGGCGTTCAGCAGGAACAGTTTGTTGGTGTTGTCGGGATTGTTCGGCGTCCAATCCACCCAACCGGTGACCCAGCTCGCGTTGGTATCCTTGGTGCCGCCGTTCAGGTTCGGCGGAAAGGCCTCGCGGGAATCACCCGTGTAAAGCACGGTGGCCAGGCCCAACTGCTTGGTGTTGTTCATGCAGAGAATCCCCTGGGCCTTGGTCTTCGCTTTCGCCAAGGCGGGCAGCAACATGCCCGCGAGGATGGCGATGATCGCGATCACCACGAGGAGTTCGATCAAGGTAAATCCCCGGGGAACCGAGGATGGGCGGCGGCAGGGAACGTTTTTTTTCATGACGACGAGGGACGAGTGTGTGTAGATACGGCGGTCAAAAGACATCGAGCCC
>JAYTHD010000104.1:0-10644 GCA_043732975.1 Verrucomicrobiota bacterium | reverse complement strand
CAAACGGCCCAAAGGCGGCAAGAAGAAGAGCGGATGAACTTAAGCCACCGTGCGTGGTGGGCGCTCCGTTGGGTCGCGGTGAGACGGTTGACGTCACCGTAAGCTTGGAGTTTTCAGTCACCACGAAAGCGGTTCTCCACGTCGCCTGGCGACCCGCGGGTCTGCGACCCGCCGGCGACTCACAGAGTCGCGGTCACGGTGGCGCGAGTCTCTGACGAGCTAAGGGATGACGAAGTCGGTCCCCAACGCGGCTGGCTCGAGAGACTCTCGCCCCCCCAATTTTGTGGCCGTACGCCGGCGGTCGGAGCGCGACGAAACGGAGATTCGCCCGTCGCCGACAGCATTTTCAATCCCGCGTCATCGACCGCAAGGTCGCCTCGAGTTTTCGCTGCCATTCGCCCCGTTCCGCTTCCGTGGCGCTGGCCGGGATGCGAATCGGTTCTCCCAGGACGAAATCACAGCGGGTGAACGGCAGCGGAATCTGGAAACGGTCCCAGGTGCGCAGTGATTTCTTCCACGTCGAGTTGATCGCGACCGGCAGGATGGGCAGTCCGGTCAACTGTGCGGCCGCGATGACTCCGGGCTGGAGGACGTAGATCGGGCCGCGGGGACCGTCGGGTGTCAGCGCCAGGTCATGGCCGGCCCGCGCCGCGCTCACGAGTTCCCGCAACGCCGCGGCGCCCCGGCGACTCGACGAACCGCGGATCGGCAGCGCACCAAACAATTCCAGAACCCGCGCCAGCATGCCCCCATCCCGACTGGCACTCACCATCGCTGCCAGACACCGCTTCGATCCCGAACCCTGGCAAATAAAACGCCGATGGACGATCAAACACAACGCCAGACGATTATGCCAGATGACAAACAGCGCCCCTTGCCGGTCGCCGGACCAGCGCAATCCGGACTGATCGGAAAACCGCCAACGAATCGTGCTGGCGAGCAAATTTACGAAGAGCCAGATAAGCCGTGCCAAAAAACGAGCGTGCCACCGGACTGGCTGTGGGATGACCGGGCCCGATGGAGCCGGTCGCGCCGCCAATGACGCGGGCGGATCCGAGCGGAAGTTTTCCGAGTCGGGTGTCACGGCTTCTTGAGGCAGGCGCGCACCAATTGTTCCGTCGTGGCGTGGGACCCCAAAATCGCACCCGCGGCCCGCACCGCTTCGAAGGCCTCCAGCGGTTTCCAGCCCAGGGCCGTCAGCGCCGACGTGGCATCCGTCAACGGAGCGTCTGCCGACGACGACGGCTTCACGCCACTGGTCCCGCTGCCACCGGCGCTGGGAATTCCGAAGCCCCCCAACTTGTCCTTTAATTCCACCACAATTCGTTCAGCGGTCTTTTTGCCGACACCGGAAATGCTGCCCAGAGTTTTCACATCCCCGCTCCGCACCGCAGCGCTGAACGCCGATACGTTCAAGCCACTGAGCACGTTCAGGGCGATCTTGGGTCCGATGCCGCTGACCGTGTCAATCAGCAAGCGGAAGAGATCGCGCTCGGCCGCCGTCATGAAGCCATAGAGCAGGTGGGCGTCCTCCCGAATGGCGAGATGCGTCAGCAATTGCACCTCGCCACCCGCCGCCGGGAGTTTGTCGAAGGAAGACAACGGGATGAGCACGGCGTAACCCACGCCGTGGACTTCCACGATCACCCGGGTGGGCAACGCTTCAACCAAGTGACCGCGCAGAAAGGTAATCACGCTTCACAAATAGAGCGCATGGGCGACGGTTTTGAAATTTGAGATTTGAAAGCACTGCGTGGTTGGCATTCCCTTGACCCCATGCATTTCCCGTTTTTTCAACCTCGCCTGGCGGTCCACGCGGGGTTGGCTCTCTGGCTCGGATTGGCCGGCAGCATGAATCCCGTCCACGCCGAGCTGTCCCGGACATTTCGTGCCACTCAACCCATCCTGGATTCGGTCTTTTTCCAACCCCTTGGCGAAAAACTCCCGTCGGCTCAACCCTTGCAAACCGTCGCGATCGACGCCTCGGGAGTGGTCTGGGCGGGCACGGATTCCGCACTGCTCCGTCTCGATCAAACCAACTGGGTGACCGCGAGCGGCTTCGCTGGCGGGGCGCGTCGACTGGTCCGGACCGGTGAAACCCTGTGGGCCATCAACGGACAGGGGCTCCATCGCCGGGAAGGCGACGCCTGGGTGCGCATTGGCACCGAACCGGTGGTGGATGTCTGTGCGGCCGGTGAAACAGTCATTGCCGCCACCGAGAAGCGCCTCTTTCGGGTCCAGGGCACGACGCTCGAACCGATGACCGATCGCGACAACGGTTTTGCCATCACCCGCGTCATCCCTCATGCCGGCGCCCTCTATCTGCACGGCGTGGGCCGGATCACCACCTCCAGCCGGGGACGCTTTGGGGCCCAGGACGTCTATGACTTTCCCGCCGACCAAGGCTGGGATTTTGGGGCGCTCCCCTCGCCGCGAACGCGGGATGCCATTAGCTGGGGCTCGCGCCTGCTGATCGCCACGGATCGCGGCGTGGGCGTCCTGCGGGGCTCCTCGTTGACCGCCTGGCAGGGCGTCGATGGCCTGCCGTACGAAGACGTCACCTGCCTGGCCGCGGGAGCGGATGACGATGTGTGGATCGGCACCACGCACGGAGCGGTTCATCATCAAGGCGATCATTGGGACTATTTCGCCGGCCAGCGCTGGCTGCCGGACAACCGAATTCGCGCCATCGCCGTCGCGGGCAAAGGTGTGGCCCTCGCGACCGACAAGGGTTTGGCCTGGCTCCGTTGGGAACCCTACACGCTGGCCAAGCAGGCCGCGTATTACGAAAAATTCCTGGAAGCCTGGGGACAAAAGCGTCTCGGGATGACGGCCAAGCTGGAGTGGGACGACGGACGCCGGGAGTTCGTTCGCGAGGTGGGTGACAACGATGGCGGCTACAGCGGCGACTACCTCGCCGCCCAGTGTTATCGTTACGCCGTGACGGGCGATCCCTCGGCGCGACGCGAGGCGACCAACACCTTTCACGCGTTGCGCTGGCTTGAAATCATGACCGGTGTACCGGGCCTCCCGGCGCGGGCCGTCTGGGCCAAGGGGGAAATCGGTCACCAGGCGCAACACGGCTCGGGCGGCTATCCGGCCGAATGGCACGATACGAAGGACGGCAAGTTCGAATGGAAGGGCGATACCTCGAGCGACGAATTGTGCTCGCACTTTTACGCCGTCGGCCTGTTCCTCGAATTCGTCGCCCAGGGCGAGGAAGTCCGGCAGGCGAAGACCCATCTCATCCGCATGGCCGACCACCTGCTCCGCAATGGCTGGCAGCTCTGGGATGCGGACGGCAAGCCCACGCGCTGGGGCCGCTGGGACCCGGAATATTTCAAGACCGATGAAGGTCGCTATGATCGCGGGCTTCAGGCGGTGGAATTGCTCTCGTTCATGCGCACCGCGGCGACCGTCTCGGGCGAACCGCGCTTTGCCGACGCCTGCCGAAAACTCGGTGAGCTTGGCTATCCCGATTTCACGGTACGTCAGCGCAACACCGCCCCGCCGGAAACCGTCCTCCATTTTGAAGATCAGCTCGGATTCTGGTGTTATTGGAACATACTCCGCCACGAACCCGATGCGGAACTCCGCGCTCTGTACCGCCACAGTTTTGAGCGCAGCTATGAAATCATCCGGGTCGAGCAACAACCCTGGCTGAACTTTGTATACGCCGCTCTGACCGGCGAAACCAGTGAACTGGCGGCGTCCGTGCGGCAATTGCGGGAGTGGCCCCTCGATCTGCGCGTTTGGAGTTACCAGAATTCGCAACGGACCGACCTCCGGACACCGCCTGGCTACACCGCACTCAAGTCCGGTGGTGGGGCGTCGGGCGGTCTCCGACCCTTCTCCGCCCGCGAACGGGAACCCATGCGCTGGGATGGCTGGATGATGCAGGCCGATGGCGGCGCCGGCGGGCGGGATGTGGTGGAACCGGGTGGCTGGCTCCTGGCCTACTGGATGGGCCGGTATCACGGATTCATCAGCGCCCCAACCGCCACCGATCCCGCCCTGCTGGAGGTCCAACCCGGCGACGTGCCGACCGGTGGTGCGCGGCCGTATTCGGGACCACCCCGCCCCGCGCTGGATTGAGCGGACAGATGAAGATCGGCGGCGGTTTCTCTGGCGGGTGGCCGAGTTGCCGGAGCGTTTCGGGACGGAGATTCACGCGTTCGTTCTGATGGACAACCTTCAGGAATCGGGACGGAACGGGACAATGGCGGTGGCGACGCAGCATCTCGGGTGGCGATTGGTGGATGTGGTGGGGGAAGTGCCAGGGTTGAAGTATGCGGCGGCGGCGCAGGGGATGCGCCGGTTCTGGCGCCGGGCGGAGGAAGGCACGGAATTGGCGGCGTTTGCCCGTCGCCTGAAGTCAAAATGTCAAACATTCAATGTTTGACCCCATTGCCTTTCATCTTGCCTGAGTCCCAATGCTGCAAATATCGCCGGGCGCCACGGGGAATGGTCACTTGCCTCCATCGCGCAAGGCATAATATTCGTCACAGTATGAATAATCTGGTTGCGATTGACCCGGAAATCCTCGGGGGTACACCGGTGTTTCGGGGCACCCGCGTGCCCATCCAGACCCTCTTCGACTACCTGGAGCGTGATTACACCCTCGCGAGCTTTCTCGAATGCTTCCCCACCGTGAGCCGCGAGATGGCCTGCGCCGTGCTTGAAGATTCCGAAGCCGCGCTTCTGGCGCCCGCAATTGAATGAGGAAACGGTGCGCCACCCCGGAGAATTCCAAACGCTTACCATTCTCTAAACCACTTTAATTGGCATTTGGGCCATGCCTTTTCCTCCGCATACTCCACCCTCGCCCCGCTCGAAGCGCCATTCCATCGTTCCCACCGACACCTCATGAACGACACCCGGCCAGTTCCATTTCGCAGCCCAAGGTCGAAGCCATCGGCGACGGCCCGCGCAGCGGCTTCGTTCAACTCGACGCTCCAGTGAACTGGCCGGGGCGTCCCAGTTGGGAGGCCCGTTTCGATTCGGTGCCGTGGGACTATCCGCGGCCAGTCACTGAGCTCTATCGTTCGAGCACACCGGGCAATCATTGTTTTTGAACCAATCACGCTTTGCCAGTTTGAGAATTTTGATCCAGTTTTCGGCTCTCGATTTGCCGGCCTATGAGATTATTGCCACCATTCCAGTGCGAAGCGACGGGGCGTCAGCGTTTCCTTTTCTTCTCTGGGAATTTCGTCGGCGCCTCGACCGGTCGTGCCCGAACTTTCGGCTCCAGCGAACTGCCGGGGGCGTTTTCCATTCCGAGTGCTTCTCTATTCGTTCCCATTCGCAGCGCCCGCGGTACCGTTCTCGCAGATGTCGCTGAGCTTATTGCTAGCCGTCGCTACGTGCACCCTGAAAAGCCAAAACTCTCAACACTCACACAGAAAATGCAACCTATGAACAGCACCATCATTGCAGTTACCATACTTCTTACAACCTCCCTTACCGCTTGCGCTGCCACTCTTTCGGTGGACGCCATCGACAATATTTATGGAGCAGGCCATAGCACGCCACCCGCACCAAGCGGCGGGAGCCCCGGCACCTTACCGCCGGGTGTCTTCTTTCCTGCTTCCCCAGGGCAGGTGGTTACATTTACGAGTGTTACCGGCACGGCTACAGTAACGGCGGCCTTTGGCCTCGTTGGCCCCGACGGAAATACATCTTTTGGCATGAACCTGAGTTCCTACGGCGGAATATCCGGAATCAAGACCGACGTTTCGAGCTTTCTTGTTGGCGTTTTTCTTGGAGCAGCAGAACCACTTGATCCGGCACCAGCATTGCTAGACTTCACGGCAGCCGGATTGGGCACCGCTTTTACCAGCCTCTCACCGCTAATCAATCAGATGTTCTACATCGGCGACGGCCTTACAGGGACGGGTTCAGGCAGCCAACAACAGTTTAACGTGCCAAGCAGCGCAACGGCGTTTTACCTAGGCTTTGCGGACGCATCCGGCTACTCTGGGCCTCCCGGACAATATCAGGACAATGACGGAACTCTGACTGCGACATTTATCGGCGTGGTTCCAGAATCCAGCAGCGGTGCGCTGCTCCTAGGCGCGTGCGCCGCGCTCGTCGCTACTCGCCGTCGAAATCCAAATGACCGCAACGGCTAATGAAAAATGAAAGCAATGGGGTCAAATATTGACTTCGATTCTACTGAAAAACCCCCTGTTTTCGGAAAAAGGACAATGGGGTCACACATTAACATTTGACAGTGTGCGGAAATTGGGCCCGGGACCGGAAGATGGGTGGCATGGCGTGACCGACCGTTATCTTTTGGCGGCGTGCGAGGGGGTCCCGCCACTGCGATAGGTAGAAAATGCGCCAGGAGTGCAGGGGATTCGTCGTTTCAGTCGCCGGGCGGATGAAAGCAAAATGTCGAGTGTCGAATGTCGAATGTCGATGTGTGATCCCATTGCGTCTCCCTGGTCCGACAAACCGAGCGTTACTCGTCGAACGGCGCTTGGGTCACGCACCGGGGAAGATCGCGCGCGCCATGAATCAGGCGTTCAGCCAAAAGCGAAGTCTCGTCAAACCGATAGAAAATCAAATGCCGGTGAAAGGCTGAACGCGAAAGGAGCGGATCCCGGAGAGTTTGGGCCAATTTTTGAATCGAGGGCGGCCCAGCCCCGGTGTCTGGCAAAGCGCTGTCAGCGTGGACTGCGCGGCGGAAATAAAACTCTCGGCAACTTCCGGCCCGGCATGGTCGCGGTACCAATCCACTCTGCGTTCAAGGTCGGCCCAGAAATGTTCAGATCTCTCCAGCCGAAGCGTCATGACCGAATTGGTTGCCGTCGCGCGCGCTGGCGCAAGCGGTCGAAGTCCTTGGACGTGACCGGCCGGTGGGAACCAGCCACGGCAGGCAGAAGCAACTCGGCTAGTTCTTGCGAATCCTGCTCGGCTGGATCTTCCTTGGCATGGAGATCTCGCAAGGCTTCACGCACTACCTCGCTGGCGTTCGCATACCCTCCGTCTCGAACTTTTCTGGCTACGAATTGCTGCAGATTTTTCGGCAGACTGATTTCCATCCCTGAAGAATCCAAGAGACCCAGTGATTGTCAAATTTCAGCTATCTTCCCAGGAACCCATCTCGTGAAGAAGCCCTGTTGGCCGTCGCGTTGGCGCGACCGACCGTTATCTTTTGACGGGGTGCGAGGGGGTCCCGCCACTGCGAAAGGTATAAGATGTGCCAGGTGTACAGGGGATTCGTTGTTTCTGACATCGGGCGGAGGAGGGTGCGAAATGTCGAATGTCGAATGTCGATGTGTGAGCCCATTGCGTCTCTCCCCTTTTGTCCTGTAGCCGTCGTGGGTCATCCGGATGGAAAAGTGTTTCGTCCAGACATATCAAATTCAATTCCGGCCCGGAATTTCGAGCCATTGCCGTGGCAGGCCTCTTGGCGAATCACAGTCTTCTGGTTCCTCCCGCTATGGAGGGACGAAACACCGCGAATTACCGTCACCGGCTCGCCAGTAGTATTGCCGCCACCGATGATGCCGCGACCCGTCGTCGGAGACGCGGCCTTCCAGACGAGCGTCTGAGCTATCCGTTGCGGACGGGGCGAAAAAACGCGGCACCGGTCGCTGCGGCCCAAAGCGCCAGGAAGCCCAGGCTCCACTGCCAGACGAGTGTCCACCAGCCCGTCCGACGCTCATTTTTGGACTGAAACGTCACACTCAATGGCTTGTTGACTTCGGTCTGCAGCACCTGGGCAAAGACATGCCGGATGCCCCGGGTCGGCAGGTTGACCCGCAACGGGGTCACGTGGGTCTCGATGACTTTCTGCGCTCGATTCAGCAAGCTCACCTGGCGCCCGGTGATCTCAGCCATTTGGATCGCAGCGGCGTCGACCTCATTGTCGGCGTTCCGCGGCGTCGATGGCGCCCCCGTTTGCAGGGAATTGTTCAAGGCGTAACTCCGCTGGGCCTGGGCAAAATTGCTGTTTTGCGCGCGGTTCACGGTTTCCTCCAACGCCTTGAATTCGTCGGTCGCCACGTCGCTCCGAAGTGCGCGTGACCGAAAAAGACTCAGCTTGCCTGCGTTGTCGTAGTTTCCTTCGGCCAGCTCCTTGCGGGTTTGTCCCATGAATTGCCTGGCCTGCGACGCTGATTCCTCGGCTTTCTGGGTTTCCTGCCGCCGATAACTGGCCAGGGTGAAATCTTGAGCGACCGCTACCAGGTCCGCCGACTCGTAGGTCATGGTTCCACCAAAATTATGATAGATATGGTCTGGCGGCAGGAACACCTCCCAATGCGCGTCTTTCAGCGGCACATTGAAGCGAGGTGATCGCAGATTCACGCGGCCGGCGATGCGCGGAAATTTTGTCGTCCCCACATACGTCAATTCCACGCTTACCGAGGCCTCCGCACCGTGAGTTCCCTCCAGCGGCAACAGCAGGTTATTGCCTTTCCTGCCGGGTCGAACCGGTTCGCCGTCGACAAATGCCGACCAGATTTCAGCCCCCGGCGGCAACGAGAATTCGAGATGCTGCCGCCCGTTATTGCGAAGACTCAGTTCGATCTGGGTCATCATCTGACCATCATCCGCCACGACCGTACGCAATTGCGCTTTTTCGATGAGGGCTTGAAGCACGGCCGCGTCGCTGAACCGCTGGATGTCGAGCGCCAGCTTCCAACCTGGTCGGAGGTAGCGGTAACTGAGCACCGGGGTGCCGGAGCCAGCTTGGACCGCCCACGCCGGTCGTTCCCGGGCATCGATGCGTAGCAGATCTTCACCCGGCGATTTGGGCACCAGTTGCAATTGCCCCTGCGTAAAAAACGCCACCGTACCCGCTTCCCGCTCCACCCTGAGCACTTCCAGTCCGGCGACCGTCAGTTCATTGGTTGTCGCCCTGGGTTGTTCCCAATGTACCGTCAGCGTGTATTCGCCACGCACCTTGTTTTGTAACTCCACGCGCCATTCCGTTGGAGAGGTGTCGGCGAGCTGGTCCCGCCGCCGAATGCCCGCCCCTTGAATGTCGACATGGCGCCAGGCGGGCGGAACCCGTAGCCGGAATTCTTTGATGGGTGCATTCTGAATATCGTAACGCACCACCGTGCGCCCGCTGACCAACGATTCTCCGATGAGGACCGTCGCGGCGACTTCGGTTCGAACCCACGATTCGACGGTTTCAGCCGAAATCTGAAGCGCCCAGCCGGCGACCGGTCCCGGCTGAGTGGGAAGCATTTTGAACGCCAGCACGCCGCTTTTGCCCGGGCCGTCGGGGAGTGTTGCCGCCGGAATCTCAGTCAAACCACGCAGCGCGGCCGCCTTCAAACTCAGACCCGGCTCGGCCGCCACAGAAACGAATCCGGTCAACTTGTCCGCGCCCAGTGGATGCATCCCGACGAGATCCAGCACCGGTGGCAGGTTGGTCTGCGCGCGGACCAGAGTGACGTCGATCACCAGTGCTCCGAGGGTCCGTTGTTTCAAGTTAAGTTCGAGTTCATGTCCGGCGTCGGTACGTTCGGTCCAGGTCTGCATGGCCTCGCAAACAACCGCCTCAACGCGGGCGTCGGAGGGCAGCGCGAACCGGACTGAAAAGACGCCGGCCCGCGTTACCGCAACATCGGCTCGCGCGCTGACCACGACCTGGTCAAAGCCAACGGCGAAGTGATTCCGCATCGTCACATCGAGTTTCGGCGTCAACACCTCCGCCTTGACCACCAGGGCAAAATCGGGACGTTGAAACTGCCAGGCGCTGGCGACTGCGGTCTTTTCATCACCCAAGGCTTTCCCAAAGACTCCGACCTCCATTCTTTCAAGTCCGTCCGTCCGTTCCACGCTCAAACCCAATTCCTCACCATCACGGATGGCAACCAGGCCCGACGCCCGCTTTACGTCGAGCGGACGAGGCAGGACCACCGCAACGGAAGCGGGCAGTTGGTCGAGCATCATTTCTGTTTCCACCACCACCCGAACCTTGGCTGCGGATTTCAACAGAGTTATGACCAGTTCGCTCCGGTTGGTACCCGGGTAATCCCAACCCCGGACCAGTTGTCCACTGACGCGCAACAGGCGTTGACCGTCGGGCAAGGCGACCCGCACAGCGCGCAATTCACCTTGCGGGGTGGTGAAATCCAAAATCGAGCGCACCGCCACAACACCGTTGCCGAAGGTCACCAGCGACACTTGTTCGGCAAATACGGAGCTCTCCGAGCCGGTCACCCGCTTGAGCCTGGGGGTCCAGGCGAGCGAGAGTCGCGCGGTGGAACCGAGCACAGCATCAATTTGAGTCTGCGCACCCACCGCAGTGCGATTCAGGGCGACCGCTCCGGGAAACTCCACCTCGGCGTCCGGCTCTGCCAGAAGCAGCGACAACCGTGTCCCCAGGGCGGGCGGCAGCCCGAAGTCGAGCGTCCGGCGTCCGGCATCGCCGCCCAGCTTTACCAATATTGACAGTTTCGCCGAGGCCGTACCGGGCGTGGGTAGCAAGATCCCGACCCGCTCGCCCTCACGCCAAAGCCGGACGTCCCCGCTGGTCGCCACAAATTCCTGCACGGCCACTTCCGGACCAAACAGGGTCACGGTTTGGTTGGTGCCGGCGCCGTTAAACTCCAATTTCACCTCCAACTGCGCCACCCGTTCGTGCGCCACGCCCGAGAAACTGGCACTGACCACTGAAAC
>JAYTHD010000103.1:0-9231 GCA_043732975.1 Verrucomicrobiota bacterium | reverse complement strand
GCGCAATTCAAGGCAATGAACGGGTGCTGCGCCCGCCGGCTGTTCTGGTAGATGGCCCGCGCAACCAGTTCCTTGCCCGTGCCGCTCTCGCCCGTGATCAACACCGTCGCATCGGTCGGCGCCACCTGCCCGATTAACTTGAAAACCTCCTGCATCCGGTCGCTCCGGCCGACCACGCCCAAATCGTAATCCCCCGGCTCGAGCAACGGCTGGAGGGTGACGGTCTGCCGCATGTCCCGCGCGGCCCGCAGGGCATTGCCCACCAATTGCTGGAGCTTCGGCACATCGAACGGCTTCAAAACATAGTCGTAGGCCCCCAGCTTCATCGCCTCGATCGCCATCTGCGTGGTGCCGTAGGCGGTCATCAGGATCACCGGCAGCCGGGCGTCGGTCTGGCGGATGCGTCGCAAGGTCTCCAGGCCGGTCAGCCCCGCCATGCGAATATCCGAGATGACCAGATCCGGCTTCACCTCGGCGATGAGTTTCAGACCCTCCTCACCACTGGACGCCGTGTGGATTTCCAGCTCCGGCGAGGCAAAGATCCTCCGGAAACTGTATTGCACGTCCACTTCGTCATCGATCAACAGGAGCTTCTCCATCGCTCCCCGAGGATAGCGAAGGCACGCGGGATACCAAACCGAACGACGCAGGGAAAGCCCCCCACGGAATTGATTCGCAGCACCCCCCTCGCGGCCCCACGTTCATGGAGTATGAGCGACAAACTGTTTACCGATCTGGGACTTTCCGAAGAAAGCCTCAAAGCGATCGCACGGCTGGGTTTTGAGCAGCCCTCGCCGATCCAGGCGGAAGCGATCCCTTTCCTGCTGGCCGGACGCGATGTGGTGGGACAATCGCAAACCGGATCCGGCAAGACCGGTGCGTTTGCCCTGCCCGCCATTGAGAAGATCGATCCCGCCCTCCGTGTGGTCCAGGTGCTCATTCTCTGCAATACCCGGGAACTCGCCGTCCAGGTGAGCGAGGAAATCCACAAACTCGCCTATTTCAAACCGGGCGTGAAGCCGTTGCCCATTTACGGCGGGCAAAGCTATGACCGCCAGATCTCGGGTTTGCGCGCCGGCGCCAATCTCATCATCGGCACTCCGGGTCGGATCATGGATCACATGGATCGCGGGACATTGATCCTCAACCAGGTCCGCATGGTGATTCTCGATGAGGCCGACGAGATGCTGAATATGGGGTTCCGCGATGACATCGAATTCATCCTCCGGGCCGTGCCCCCCGAGCGGCAGACAGTTTTCTTTTCCGCCACCATCCCGCGCGCAATCGAGGAACTGATCTCCCGCTACACCAAGAATGCCCAGCGGGTGCAGATCCTGTCCAAGGCCATGACCGTTCCGACGGTGGAACAGGTGTATGTCGAGGTGGACCGCCGCTGGAAGGTGGAGGCGCTGGAGCGCTTGATCGATCTGCACGACGTGACGCGCGGCCTGATCTTCTGCAACACCCAGCGGATGGTGGATGAATTGACCGAAATGCTGAATGCCGCGGGCTACGGCGCGGACTCCATCCACGGCGGCATGGCGCAGGCGCAGCGCGATCGCGTCATGAAAAAGTTCAAGCAGGGCGGCTTGGAATTCCTGGTCGCCACCGATGTCGCGGCGCGCGGCATCGACGTGGAGGATATTCAGGTCGTCTTCAACTTCGACATGCCCTACGACGGCGAGGACTATGTGCATCGCGTCGGACGCACGGGGCGGGCGGGCCGCAGCGGTCTGGCCATTTCCTTTGCGAGCGGCCGGGAACGCTTCGCCATCCAGCAGATTGAACGTTTCACCCGCCAGCGGCTGCGCCGTGTCGAAGTGCCGAGTCCGAATGAAATCGAGGAAGCGCGCCTGAATGGTCTGATGCGCTCGGTGCGCGCCACGATCGAGGCGGGGAACTTCCGTCACTACGACCATTTGATCGAAGGTCTGCTGGAGGAGGGCGTCGATTCGCTCGATCTGGCCAATGCCTTGTTGCATCAATTGAGCGGTACCAACGACGAGAATGCCTCCGCGGGACGGGATAAAAAGCCGGGGAAAGCCCCCGCCCCGGGTGCGCCCGTCAAGCCGGGCGTGGCGCCGGGAATGGCGCCAGTGCGGCCGGCCACGACGGCGACACCCGTCGCTCCCGGTGCGCCCGTCGCGCCGATCAAACCGCGGGCCGCTGTGCCCGCGCCGGCATCGGCATCGGACGCGACCGCAGCCAGTGCCGCGAAACCGGTGACCGCGGCACCGGCCGCGACCGCTGCGGGTGAACCCGCTGTCGCCCCGGCAAAAGCGACCCAACCTCAATTCGCGCACGCCGCACCCGCACCGAAGCCGGCACCTGTACCCAAGCCCGCGCCTGCGATTCGAACACCGGCCCCGACCGCAGCAACCACGCCCGCCCCGGTCCGTCCAGTTCCGCCGGCAACACCCGTCCGCAAGCCGTTGCCACCCATTCCGCCGCCGCCCGCGCCGCCGCGTGATCGATCCGTCCGTCCCGCTCGGGACGAGGGGCCCCGCCGGGGCTTCGACAACGACCGCCCGGGTCGGCCACCGATGGATCGCCCCGCACCAGCCGCCGACCGCTTTGAACGTTCGCCCGGAGCCGGTCGTTTCACGCCACCCGGCCGCGTGCCGGCGCCCGCTCCCCACGGCGCCACGGACCCATCCCCGCGTCCACCGGCCAGCGAACCGGCACCGATGGCCCAGAACCGCCCGCGCAAGCCCGCCCGCTCTCCGGGCGGCGAGGAAATGACCCGCCTCTGGATCGGGGTCGGCAGTGAGGCCGCGGTCGGCCCCGACGAAATCACGGGTTGCATCCTGGGTGAAACCGGCATCCCCGCCGCGGCCGTCGGCAAGATCGACATTCGCGAACGCCATTCCTTCGTCGAAGTCACTGCGGACACCGCAACCGGCGTCATCGCGAAATTGAATCGCGCCAGCCTCGCAGGTCGACGTCTGAAGGCAAAGGTGGCCTGACGTCCCCAGTCGGCCCGACTCGGCCCGGTCTGATTCCGCCGGTTGGACACTGGGTCCAACCGTGGAGGCAATCGACTAGCATCTGTAGCTCCTATGCCAGGGCGAGGACGATACTGTGGTTTCAACCGCGATTCGGAATTGGGGTGACGAAGAACTGCGAATTCACAGAACTCCACGGATGGACTGCGAAGGCTGCCCGGGGCGAAAGTTGCCCAGCGGCATTTGGGTCCCCTTCCCGGGCACCTGCCGCGGCAAAGCGGTCGAGGACTCCCGCACTCCACGACGCCTCCCGACTGCTCACGCGCCTCGTGAATTCCGCGGTTTTGGACTGCGGAAGTCCTCAACCGCTTTCACAGGCGGACGTGCGACCCGAACAAATACCCAAGCCCAAAGCGGATAAGCATCGCGGTTTTCAATCTGGCTTGGATTCCATCGCGACCAATCAGCGATGCACCCGGCTGCCCGCACGTTCGCCGTGCGCCCGTGACTCAGCCCAAAATGCTTGTCATCCGCGTTTATCCGCGTCCATCCGCGGTTCAAAAGCCTACCGGATGTGAAATTTTCCGCACTGGCTGAGGAACCGCACCGGGTTTTGAAAAATCACCCGGTCGATGGCCTCGGGCGTCCAGCCGCGCCGGCGCATTTCCAGCGCGGTCCGGGGAATCGACAGGGGCACACTTTCACCCCAGTCGCAGGCGGAGTTCATCCAGAGCCGTTCACTGCCGTACTCGTCGAGGATATCCACCGCCCGGGCCGGAGAACATTTGCTGATCGGATAGAGCGTCATGCCGGCCCAATGCCCGTGACCCAGCACCTGCTTCACCGTGTGCTCCTCCACGTGATCAATCAACACCCGCTCGGGCCGGATCCGGGAATCCGCCTTCAACACCTCGAGAATCAGGCGGGTACCCTTGAGTTTGTCTTCCAGATGCGGGGTGTGGACGAGGATCAATTGCTGCGTCCGCGCCGCGAGGTCCACATGCCGCTCCAGCACCTGCAGTTCGTTGCGGGAGTTTTTGTTCAACCCGATTTCACCAATTCCCAAAACGGTCGGCCGATCCAGAAACTCGGGGATGATCCCGATGACGTCCTCGGCCAGTTTCACGTCCTCGGATTCCTTCGGATTGATGCACAGCCAGCAGTAGTGCGGCAGGCCGTAACGGGCGGCGCGGGCCGGTTCGTACTCCGTCAACTGCCGGAAGTAATCGCGAAAGCCGTCCACCGAAGAGCGGTCAAATCCCGCCCAAAAAGCCGGCTCGCACACCGCCGCGCAACCGGCGGTCACCATGTCGAGGTAGTCGTCGGTCGTGCGACTGACCATGTGTCCGTGGGGCTCGATGTAACGCATAGAAATCGGAGGAAGGAATTGCCGTTGAAAATCGCCGTTCACTTTCCCGGCCACGCACCCGTCGCCCCCTTGCCCGGAGCGACGGCAATTGGCTCCACGGTGGGATCACTGAGGGTCAACAGAACACCTTCCGCCCTCTGGGGTGCCCCTTCGGCCAGATGCTGGAGCGCCTGGCGAAAGGTCGTCAGCCGGAAATCCGCCGCGCCCCCGGCACGATCCACCCGGTCCAGAAACGCGGCCAGATCGATCAGCTTGCACCGCGCATCCATGAAATAGAGATCCAACACCTGCTGACGAGTCATGAATCAACATACGCCGAAATCGATTCCGCCCAATCTGAAATTAAAGTGGGATCCGACCGGTGCCGGGCGCCCCCAGGGAAAACGACGGCACCACGGAGCCGCACCGCCCGGAGTTCGCTCTTTTCCCTTTTCCTGCGCCCCCTTCCCCGCACAATTCCCGGCGAATGAGTTCGCTAAAGTCCGCCCACCCGTTGTCGAAAAAATACGCCGGCTATCCCCGCCTCAATCCGCTTGGCATCGGTCAGGACATCTCCGCCGCCGATCTCATCGATACCGCCCTGCTCGCGTACAACGGGGGACGCCTGCGGGAGGCGGCCCAATTGCTGACCCGCAAGATGCTGCCGGACGACGGGTACATCGGCCTGTCACTCACCGGCGCCCTCACGCCGGCGGGCCTGGGCAAGAGCTGCCTCATTCCGTTGATGCGGGCCGGGTTCGTGGATTGGATCGTCTCCACCGGGGCAAACCTCTATCACGACCTTCATTTCGGACTCGACATGCATCTGCACAGCGGGACGCCGTTCCTCAACGACGTGGAACTGCACGAGGAAGGCGTCATCCGGATTTATGACGTGCTCTTCGATTACAACGTGCTGCTCGACACCGACCAGTTCGTGCGGGAAGTGATTCAGGGGCCCGAGTTTCAACGCACCATGGGCACGGACGAATTCCACTACCTGCTTGGTAAATATGTCCATGCGCGGCAGAAAAAACTGGGGATACAGTACAGCTCCGTGCTGGCGACGGCGTACGAGTACGGCATTCCGATCTTCACCAGCAGCCCGGGCGACAGCTCCATTGGCATGAACGTGGCGGCGATGGCGCTGCGCGGTTCCAAATTGATTCCCGACGTGAATCGCGACGTGAACCAGACGGCGGGCATCGTGTACCACGCCAAGAGCACCGGCCACACCAGCAGCGTGTTCATCCTCGGGGGGGGCAGTCCCAAGAACTTCATGCTCCAGACGGAACCACAAATTCAGGAAGTCATGGGGATCGAGGAAAAGGGACATGACTATTTTCTGCAATGCACCGATGCCCGTCCCGACACCGGCGGGTTGAGTGGCGCCACGCCCGCCGAAGCCGTGAGTTGGGGCAAGGTGGATCCACAGAAGCTGCCCGATTCGGTGGTTTGCTACGTGGACACCACAATTTCCCTCCCGCTGCTGACCGCCTACATGCTCGCGCGGGTGAAGCCGCGCAGGCAGAAGCGATTGCATGATCACCGCGATGCCATCCTGGAAGTGGTGAAGGCGAAATACCTCAAGACGGGCACCGTCTCCAAGGTCCTCACCAGCCGCAAAGTCGCGAAACGCGCCACGAGCATTGGCTTGAAGAAAAAGTAGGCCCCATGAATCCGTACGCAGAATTTGTCCGGCAACACGCCCGTCTCCGTCAGGAAGGGCGCGCGCTGGCCCTGGGCGGAATTCCCGCGCCCCGGCGAACGAAACCCCAGCCCGGGGCGCCACGGGTTTTGATCTTCAGCCCGCATCCGGACGATGAATGCATCATTGGTGGTTTGCCCTTGCGCCTGCAACAGGAGGCCGGTTGGCACGTGCTGAATGTCGCCGTCACCCAGGGATCCAAAGCGGAACGTCAGGCTGATCGACTCGGGGAACTTCGCGACGCCTGCGCGTATCTCGGCTTCGAACTCGCGACCCTCGGCGAGTCCGGTTTGAATCAGGTCACCCCCAAGACCCGGTCCACCGATCCCGTCGCCTGGGACACCAAGGTTCGGGCGATTGCCGACGTCCTGCGTCAGCAATTGCCACGAGCAATCTTGTTTCCCCATGTCGAAGATTGGAATGGCACGCACATCGGCGTCCATCACCTGGTCATGGACGCCTTGGGGAGCCTGGGGCCGGAATTCACGACCGCCCTCGTCGAAACCGAATTCTGGGGACAAAACTACCGGCCCAATCTGCTGGTGGAATCCTCGGAGACGGAGCTGACCGATTTGATCACCGCACTCACCTTCCACGTCGGCGAAGTGCAGCGGAATCCGTATCACCTCACGCTGCCGGCGTGGATGATCAACAACGTGCGTCTCGGCGGCGAAACCGTCGGCGGCCAGGGCATGGCACCGCCGGATTTTACGTTCGGCACCGTCTACCGTCTGCGCCAATGGCGACACGGAGGCGTCCACGATTTGTTCACCGGCGGCCGGGTCCTGACCTCCGCCCAGTCCGCCGCCAGTCTGTTTACCTAGCTTTGTCGATGAACCAACCCGTCCCGCATCCCGCCGCGCCCGCCCCATTCTCCGGGTCGGCGCCTCATTCGTCGTCGCGATGGTGGGTCAGCACTGCACTGGCATTCCTGCTCGTGGCCGGCTGCGGCAAAGCCGCACCCGACGCCGGGAACAAGGCCGCGCCGACTCCCACGGCCACGGAGCGGGGACCGGATTGGCCGATGTTCCGGGGCAATCCTTCATTGACGGGCGTCACCACCGCCACGCTGCCCCCCAAGCTCACCCTGGCCTGGACCTTCGACACCAAGGGGCCGGTCGGCTCCTCGCCGGCGGTGGTCGGGGACCGCGTCTATATCGGCTCCGGCAGTTCGAACATTTTCGCCCTCAACCTGGCGGACGGCCACCCGGTTTGGAGTTTCAAAGCCTCCGGCCCCATCGAAGCCTCGCCGCTGGTGCTCGATGGCCGGGTGTTCATCGGCGATATCAACACCAATTTCTACGCACTGGACGCCGCCACGGGACGGAAGCTCTGGAGCTTCGGCCTGGAGGACAAGGTCAAGAGCAGCGCCAACTGGGTGTCCACCCCCCGCGGCAAGGCGATCCTGGTCGGGGGTTATGATTACAAATTATACAGCCTGAGTTTCGACACCGGTCAGACCAATTGGGTTTTTGAGACGGGCAATTATATCAATGGGGCGCCCGCGGTGGGCGATGGACTGACGGCCTTTGGTGGCTGCGATGCCGTGGTCCATGTCGTGGACGTGATCACCGGTCAAAAGCGGAAGGAAATCGAGGCGGGCGCGTACATCGCGGCGTCCGGCGCCCTCGTCGACGGCCACCTCTACGTGGGCCAGTACGAGAACGAGGTGTTGAACGTGGACCTTTCCGCGGGAGTTATTTCCTGGAAATATCGGGACCGGAGTTTTCCGTATTTCAGCTCCCCCGCCGTGACGACCAACCGGGTGCTCGTGGGTGGCCGGGACAAGCGATTGCACTGCATTGATCGGGCGACCGGCAAAGGGATCTGGATCTTTGCCACTCGCGGCAAAGTGGACAGCTCACCGGTGGTCGCCGGCGACGACGTCATCGTTGGTTCCGACGATGGCCGCGTCTATCGGGTCGGCCTCGAGGACGGCGTGGAGCGTTGGAATTACGAAGTGGGCCAGCCCGTGCAAAGCTCGGCGGCGGTCGTGAAGGGTCACCTGTTGATCGGCTCGGAGGACGGCAAACTCTACTGCTTTCGGTAATGAATTTTGATGATCTCCATGAAATCACTGACGCATCTTTTTGAAAACAACCGGGCCTGGGCCGACCGGATTCGCCAGCAGGATCCGGACTTCTTTACCCAGCTTTCGCTCCAGCAATCACCGGGATACCTGTGGATCGGGTGTTCGGACAGTCGCGTGCCCGCGAATCAGATCGTCGGCCTGCTGCCCGGTGAACTTTTTGTCCACCGGAACATCGCCAACATGGTGGTGCACACGGATCTGAACTGCCTCTCGGTGATGCAGTTCGCCGTCGATATCCTGAAGGTGCGGCATATCATCGTCTGCGGCCACTACGAATGCAGCGGCGTGCGTGCCGCGCTGCAGCGCGCCCGGCTCGGCTTGAGTGACAACTGGCTGCGACATGTCCAGGACGTCCGTCACAAGCACGAAAAACTTCTGGAGAAGGCCGGCACACCCTTCGAAACCACGAATCGCCTCTGCGAATTAAACGTCGTCGAACAGGTGGCCAATGTCTGTCAGACCACGATTGCCCGGGACGCCTGGGAGCGGGAACAGCCGCTGTCGGTCCACGGCTGGATCTACGGGTTGCAGGATGGTCTCCTGCGCAATCTCAACTGCACTGTGAGCGGATTGCTGGAAGCGATTCCCGTCTACCAATCGGCGATTTCGGCGCTGGCCAAGTAAACGCCGGGCGGCACGAAAGCGGGATCAGCCGTCGAAATTCACTCCCATGAAATTCGACGGAAGGAGTCAGAACTCCACGCCCATCCCGACGGTGAACGTATTGGCCTTCGGATACACGCCCTTCGGCGTCACGCTGTCGAGGCCAAACATTTCATAGCGCTTATAGGCAAGATAGAGACTCACCTGCTCCGTGAAACGTACCCGCAAACCCAAGCCATAGGTGAAAGATTCCAACGCGCTCAGTCGGTAGTCGGACGAAAAATAGTTCGGATGCGCCGGCACCGTTCCGACCACGCCATCGCCCGGAAAACCCTCATCGCCCGTAAATAGCATGGTGGATCCGTCACTCTGGAGCGCGTACTGCGAGCCCTCGGGCAGGAGCGGATCACCCACGAAACGGACCGCGTAAAAGTCCGCGTGCGTTTGTCGGTGATACCGGAAGAGCGGCGTCAGGATCAGGTGTTTTCCCAGCTTCTGGTTCCATTCGACGCCGATCGTGTGCGCCAGGATGCCC
>JAYTHD010000102.1:0-2997 GCA_043732975.1 Verrucomicrobiota bacterium | reverse complement strand
GCGCGCGAACTCCGCCGCCTTCGTCGCGGCCTGTTCCAGCTCAATTTTCGTCGGACGATCACCTGGGTCACCCGGGTTGTGGCCCAGCAGGAGTTCGATCTGATTGGCCACGCCATCCCCGTCGGTGTCCTCGTTCGCGACCTGGGCCAGTCGTCCCGGCAGCTCCACTTTCCGACCCTTCGCAGTCCATTCCTCCCCCAGTTTCCGGAGCCGTCGGCCGAAGGAATTATGCGGGAATTCCTCGAGATTCTCCGGGAACTTTTTGTCGCTGGGCAGGTGACAGGTGGTGCAGCGGGTGAGGGATTTTGCGAGAAAGCCTTCGTAATGTTTTTCGAGCGCCGCCCGGTTCGCTGGCGTCGACCACACGGCCGGCGTCCACGAACAGACGCCCAGCCACAGGGCCAGCCCCGTTCGCAGCTGACGAATTGATGGCGACATAGATCTCAGGCAAAATTCCGGAGCGACCGTCCCCGCATCCCCTGCCGGCTTCCGTGCACTTCCCTACGGCCGTCGGATGGAGCCGTCCCGATCCCGCAACCGGCCCCAGGAAAAATCGAACGGGGGATCATCGCGGATGGGATACTTCGCGGCCAGTTCTTCGTTGAAGTCGATTCCCAGTCCGGGTTTTTCGTTGCACCACAGCATCCCGTCCCGGAGTTCGGGACAGCCGGGGAACACCTCCTTGAGCGGATCGCTGAAAAGTATGGCCTCCTGGATGCCGAAATTGGTGGTGGCGAGGTCGAGATGGACATGCGCCGCATGGCCCACGGGGGAGGTATCGCCCGGACCGTGCCAGGCGGTGCGGACGCGGAAGAATTCGCAAAGCGCGGCGATTTTCCGCGCGGCCGTGATCCCACCGACTTGCGAGAGATGGCAGCGGATGAAGTCGATCAGGCGGCCGGTGACGAGGTCCACCCATTCGCTGGGATTGTTGAAGAGTTCGCCCATGGCGACCGGCGTGGCGCATTGCTGGCGCAGGATCTTGAAATAGCTGACGTCCTCGGGGGCAAACGCGTCCTCCATGAAGAAGGGGCGGTATTGCTCCACTTCCTTGCAAAGCCCGATGGCATCGATGGGTGGCAGCCGCTCGTGCATGTCGTGCAGCAGTTCGACTTCGTCGCCGAGTTGTTCGCGGATGTATTTGAAAAGCTTCGGGACGGTGCGCCGATACGCGGCGGGCTCGAAGAGATCACCAGCGAAGTGGCCCTGGGCGGGCAATCGCGAGGAGGTGCTGGCGGGCGAGTTCGTTGAGGTGCCGGCGCCGTAGGTGGCCTGTCCGGGAACGCCGACCTGGATCCGGATGTGGCGGGCGCCTTCCGACTGAAACTGCCGGGCCTGGATCGCCACCGATTCAAGCGTGGGTCCCGAGGCGTGCCGGTAGACGGGAACGGCCAGACGGCACTTGCCACCAAGCAACTGGTAGAGGGGCATCCCCGCGCGTTTGGCCTTGATGTCCCAGAGGGCGGCGTCGACGCCACTGAGTCCGTTCATCAGGACGGGGCCGTTGCGCCAATAGGAACTCTGATACATCGACTGCCAGAGGTCCTCGATGTTGTCGGGATCCTTGCCGATCAGGAACGGCGCCAGGTAATCGTTGACGGCCGTATAGACCGTGCGGATCCGCTGGGTGAACGTCGCGCAACCCAGCCCATACAGGCCGGGCTCGCTGGTCTCGACTTTCACGACGCACAGGCGGATGCGCGCGGGAGCGGTCAGGAACGCCTTCACTCGGGTGATCTTGAGCGGCGAACGATCCGCGAGGGTGACGGGCGCAGCCTCGGCGGCACCCAGGTTTCGGCCCGTGGCGAAAAGTCCGGCCAGAGCCGAGCCCTGGGCCAATTGGTGGAAGAACGTGCGACGCCTCATGGAAGTGCTTTACCAGTGCGCCCGTGAGTGCCGCGAGGCAATACCCAAAAATGGGGAACGCCACCTACAGGAGCGTGCCGGTGAGGATGATCTTCGCGACCAGGAAATAAATGATGAGCCCGGTGACATCCACCAGGGTCGCCACGAACGGGGCGGAGCTGGTGGCGGGGTCGAAGCCCAGACGTCGCAGGATGAACGGAAGCATGGAGCCGGCGAGCGATCCCCAAGTGATCACGCCGATCAGGGAGGCGAACACCGTCAGACCGACGAGCAGCCAATGCTGGCCGTACGCGGTCGGCGCCGGTCGGTGGGCATCGAGTGCGGCGACCGGGAATTTGTCGGGCAGAATGGTCGCCACCGGGAGCAGTTGCCCCTTCTGGATTTCCGTTCCGGCCGGCAGCGTGTGCTCGGGGATGCGGACGGGGATTTCAACCTTGGTATCGCCCGTGACCAGTTTGAATCCTTCGGGCACCGCCGCGAGATCCTGTTCCGAATGGGTCTGGAAAAAGGTGCCGACCGCCGGAACCCCGGACAGGAATTGCCAGGCGCCAATGCGACAGAAACCCAGAAACCCCAGAAAGAGCCCCAGCGTCAGACCGGTGCGCAATTCCCGACCGAAGACCCGCCACCAATCCCGAAGCCGGATTTCCTTCAGCGCCAGCGAGCGGATAATCAACGACGTGCCCTGGGAGCCGGAATTGCCTCCGGAGGAAATAATCAGCGGGACAAACAGCGCGACCACGGCCGCCCGTTCGATTTCACTCTCAAAATAGCCCATCGCGGTCGCCGTGAGCATCTCCCCCAGAAAAAGCACCGCCAGCCAGCCGCCCCGCTTCTTCACCATGGACCAGAACCCCACCGTCAGATACGGGGCGTCCAGGGCCTCGGTGCCACCCATCTTTTGAATCTCTTCGGTGGCGATTTCCTCGGCGGCATCCAGGACGTCGTCGGCCGTGATGATGCCGAGCATGTGTCCGCCGCCATCGACCACGGGGAGGGCAAGCCGATCGTATTTTTCAAACGCCGCGACCATGCCGGCCCGGTCAGCAGTGACGGGAATGGACACCAGCTTGCGGTCCTGGAGGTCGGCAATTTTCGTGACGGGTTCGGCCATCACCAGCGAGCCCAGAC
>JAYTHD010000101.1:0-3764 GCA_043732975.1 Verrucomicrobiota bacterium | reverse complement strand
ATCGAATGGGACGGGCTGGACGATTTGGGCCGGCCGATGCCGGCCGGAGCGTATGAGTGGCGCGCCTTGAGCCGCCCCGGATTCCGCGCCTCATTGGTGACGGTGCTGGGCTTGAGCCATCCTGAAAGCATCGCGCGGTGCTGGGGCGGTAACCACCGCGGGCCGGAGACGGTCACGAGCGACAAAGATGGCATTTACGTTGGCTTTCCCGGCAGTGAGTTCACGGGGCAGGTGCTGGCCCTGCGGCCTGACGGGACGCGGCGCTGGTCGGTGACAAACCAGGATTTCTATGCCGCTGCCCCTGAGGCCATCGCCTCCGATGGCGCGGGACGCATTGCGGTTTTGTCCTATGAAGGCGGCAGCGCGCTATCACTGAGTATTGTCAGCGCGGCCAACGGCTCGAATGGCGGAGCTTTCCCAGTCGGCGTCGAGCCGGCACCCAAGCAGTGGGGCTGGTGCGGCAACGTGAACATGGCTGCCCGGGAAGGCGTGGCGGTGGTCTCCTATCGCTCGCACGATCTACTTCGCTGGATCTCGCTGGATGGCGGCAAGGAACTCGCGAGAGCTTCGTTGGCCGGGTCGGGATCGCTCACGTTTGGGCCCGATAGTTCGGTCTGGGTTCTGGCAAAAGATGGAGTTTTCCGCTGCGAGCGCGGCGGCACGCCGGCGAAGGTCTGGCCCACGCTCCGCCTCGACCAGCCCCGGGCCATCGCCTGGGATGCGGTCGCCGGTAGCTTCCTGATCGCCGAGGGTGGCACGCAGCAGGTCCTGCGCGTCAGCTCGGACGGGAAGGAACTCGCGCGGTTTGGGCGCGCTGGCGGGCGCGTCTGCGGACCATGGATTGGCTCGGATTTCCGCGGCCTGTTTGGCGTCACGCCCGACGGCTCTGGCGGATTCGTGACGGTGGAAGCCGGCAATTCCGCAGTCAACCGCACCGCACGTTTCGACGCCGGGGGCAAGCTCCTGGCCGAATGGTTTGGCGGCCAGCGTTGGGGGCACGGCATTGCTCTGGACCCGGAAGATCCCACCCTTGCCACCATCGAAGGCGGCACCGGAATGCTTTGCCTGGTCCGCATCGACCCGAAAACCCGGACGTGGAAGATGCTCGAATCCTTCGAGGAACCCAACACCGACAGCCTGTTTCGGACGATCGCCGGCTTTGGCAAGGGATGGGAGTTGCGACGGCACGGCGGAAAACTCTGGTATGTGCATGCCGATCCCACGAGTGGCGCGTCGGTCTATGAGATTGACCGGGCCAACGGCAGGCTGTTCCCCCGCGCCGTGCTTGGCCGCATGGATCTCCGCAAGGAACAGGCCGCGCTCTGGGTTGAGGCTCTGGCTCTAAGCAAACCGGCAACCCCTCCGTCGGGATTTGTCTGGAGCGACAAGAACCTCGACGGTCGCATGGCCGCTGATGAGGTAATGTTTGGTGTTTTCGGTTTCGAGTATGGAAGTTCCTTTGACCTCTCGCCGGACTGGACGATCACCGTCGCCACTGCCGACAAGGAGCACGCCTGGATCACGATTCCGAATCTGAACGCCGCCGATCCTTCCGCCGCGCCGCGATGGGATCTGGCCGCCAGAGCTGCATCGAAGGCGGCCTACCCCGAACAGGTTCGCGCAGTGGATGACTTTGGCATCAGGCCATCGGGAGACGCGCTGCTGCGCGATGGGGCCGGTAACACCTACCAGTTGCTCGTCGGCCACCGCGGCGAAAATGAGGATCGCCAGGGCGAGTTTTGGCCGGAATTCTATGGTGCTGCAGTGCGCGTCGTGAAGTGGGATGCGTCGGGCCGCTCCCTTTGGGCCGTTGGTCGGCATATTGGCGGCCTGGGCCGCTTCACTTGCAACTTTGGCCTGCTCGGCGTCGTGCAGGGCAATATCATCGCGCGCGACCGGTATGGCATTCCCACCTCCGTGTGGAGCGGCGAAGGCCTCTATGCCGGGAATCTCATGGAAGAAGTGGTCACCGACCACGACACGCCGTGGGTCTGGGATTACTGGAACGGCCACGCGGACTCGATGATGGAATACGACCAGACCTTCAATGGACTGTGGAGCTATCCCGACGGCTCGGTTTATTATGGGATGCAGGGGCGGTCCGGCACGCCCCTGTTCCGCATCGAAGGCTGGAACGACTGGACGCGGCTGAAGGGCAAAATGGTCCTGAGCGGCACGCCCAAAGCCGCCGCCAGCACCGGTGCCGGGTTGCGCGCCGAGTATTTTGCCACTCCTGACCTGACCGGCGCGCCGGTCCTGACGCGCACGGACCCGCGCGTCTGGTTCGAGGCGACACCGGGTATCACGGGCGGCATGATCCCGGCGACCTGGGGCAACGGTGCACCGGCGCAAACCATTCCCGCGGACCATTTCAGCGCCCGCTGGACGGGCGAAATCGAGGCTCGATTCAGTGAAGACTACCGGTTCATTGTGGAGAGCGATCCGTCGTCTCGTGTGAAAGTCTGGTTGGGCGACCGCCTCGTCATCGATGATGACGGCACGGCGGACCGGCACGCGGCGAGGATCGACCGGGAACACCCGTGTCGGCGCAATCATTCGCCATCGCTACGGCTGGAATCGGGGAAGCGGTATCCGTTGCGGATTGAATACGCCCATGACACGGGCAATGCAGGCATTCACCTGATGTGGGAAAGCCGCACGCAGGAACGCCAACATGTGCCGGCGGGATTTTTGCACGAGTGACGAACAGAACATCCCCCCCTCCCTAACTCCCAGACGCCCGTCTCCGTTCTGACCCGCTCCGCACTGTAAAAGATAGCGCTGACTGGCGAAGTCGCGGCGTATGCGGGCGATGCGAAGTATACGAGTTGTAAGACCACTGTAAGGAAATTGCTTTCGCGCCCGCCGCACCGGAAACGGTCAGACTGGGCATTCGCGTTGAGGAGTGAGATAGAATGAGAAGGTAGTTGAGGTCGCGCCAGCGATCTTGGATGCTCAAGGCTCATCTAATTTATTTATGAAAAAGCAAACCACATCACAATTCGAATAGGCTCACTTCTGCGGATGCGTTTTCCCGGCTTCCGCATTCCGCCGTCTTCACGGAGCTTCCGGCAGCAATTTTCCTTGGTCCGATGGGGGCTTCATGATTGAATCCCACTTTCGCTGTTCACCCATTATATCCGATGAAAAAACTCACTCCTCTCTTTGTCTCCTGTGTTGCGGGCCTGGCCTGCATGGCCGCTTTTTTGATGAAAGCCACGGTGGCGGCGGATGCTCCGCCGACGGCTCCGGTGGGTAGCTTCCGGGCGGGGTTTGCGGAGAAGGATATAACGCCGGATATTGGCATGGAGGTTCCGGGGGGCTATGGGAAGGCGTTGCATGGGGCTTTCCATGATACGTGCAAGGCGCGGGCGGTGGTGTTTGATGATGGGAAGAAGCGGGTGGCGCTGGTGGGGTTGGATCTGCTTTTTGTGACGCGTGATTTGGTGCTGAAGGCGCGGGCGGAGATTGCAAAGCGTTGCGGCATTCCCGGGGATAGCGTGATGATCGGGGCATCGCATTCGCACTCCTCGGGGCCGATTGGGATGTCGGAGCCGGGGGATTTCGATCAGGCTTCTGAATTGGTGAAGGACCTGGCGACGAACAAGACGATTGTTTCCAATCCAGGATTTGATCAGATGCTCGTGCGGCAGATCGTGGAGGCGGTGGTGCAGGCGGATGGGGCGAAGACCCCTGCCAAGCTGGCGGTGGGATTTGGCCATGAGGACAAAGTTTCCTTCAATCGCCGTCTCCGCATGAAGAAC
>JAYTHD010000100.1:0-9333 GCA_043732975.1 Verrucomicrobiota bacterium | reverse complement strand
CACCGCCGCCGACGCCCCGGGCGGCGAGTCCGGCGGGGTGCTGACGGGTCTGGATGTCCTCGAAAAAAATGAATTTCGGTCCCTGCGCGGCAAGAAAGTTGGTCTGATCACCAACCACACGGGCCACGATCGCGAACGCCGCAGCAACATCGATCTGTTGCATCAGGCTCCGGAGGTGCAGCTCGTTGCGCTGTTCAGCCCCGAGCACGGAATCCGCGGCGAGGTGGACGAAAATGTTCCGGACGGCCGTGACGCGAAGACCGGCCTGCCCGTTTACAGTCTCTATGGGGAGCGACGCGCGCCCAGTCCCGCGCAACTGGCCGGGCTCGACGTCCTGATCTTTGATATCCAGGATATCGGGTGTCGCTTCTATACCTATATTTCCACGCTGGGCAACTGCCTGGAAGCCGCCGCCAAATCCGGCGTGGCCTTCGTGGTGCTGGACCGCCCGAATCCGTTGGGCGGCGTGAACCTCGCCGGTCCGTTGCTGACCGCCGAACGCAGCTTTGTGGCCTGGCATGAAATCCCCGTCATTCACGGCCTCACCGCCGGCGAACTGGCCCGCTTGTTCAACAGTGAGCGAAAAATTGGCGCGCAACTGGACGTGATTCCCTGCGTGGGCTGGCATCGGGAAGACTGGCTCGATGCCACCGGGCTGCCCTGGACGAATCCATCGCCGAACATGCGTCGACTCACCGCGGCGGCGCTTTATCCGGGGGTTGGTCTGTTGGAGTATTGTCATCTGAGTGTCGGGCGGGGAACGGATACTCCCTTCGAAATCCTGGGTGCGCCGTATGTTCAGGATCGGGAACTGGCCGCCGACCTCAATCGCGCCGGACTGCCGGGCGTCCGTTTCATGCCCGTCCGTTTCACGCCCAGCGCCAGTGTTTACCGCGGGACCAATTGTGCGGGTGTTCAGATTCTGGTGACCGATCGCGCGGCCCTGCAACCGGTGCAAATCGGGATCACCCTTGCGCAAGTACTCCATCAGAAATATCCCGCCCAACTCGACGTCGACCGCATGCAACGCCTGCTGGGCGATGCGGCGACCCTGACCGCGTTGAAGTCCGGGCGTCCGCTGGCGGAGATCGTCGCCACCTGGGAACCCGGTCTGGCGGACTTTCGCCGCCGCACCGCCGCCGTGCGCCTCTATTGAATTCCTTTCCGCTCCAATGCACGCTCCTCCGATTTCATGACGCTTCCACCACGCCTGACGTCCGCGCTGCTTCTGGTCTGGCTGTTCTCCGGGATGACCGGTTGCCGCTCGCTCCACCCGACGTCGTCTCCTTCCCAGGTTCAACGCGGCGAGTCCTTCGTCTTCATCGGCACCGAGCCCGCCGCGCTGGCCCACCGGCCGCTGAATCCGCGCGACTTCCAACTGCGGAGCACGTATGAACCCGCCGCCGCCGCGATCCAATATGAGCCGGGGCGCGACTATATTCTCGATGCCGCGGCCGGGCTGGTGCGACGCACCCCGACCTCCCGGATTCCGGATTTCCGCACCAACATCCTGTTTGGCGTCGATGATTTCGATCACTCCAAATTTCCGGGATTTGGCAACGGCGTTTTTTTTGCCTTTGCCGACTATGCCTTTCGGCCGGAAACCCGCTGGCCGCAGCAGACGATCACCCCCGCGCAGCGCGCCGCCCTGGACCGGACGCGGAAGAAGTCCCGGAGCGGTCAGCCGATCAAAATGGTGGCCTTTGGGGACAGCATCACGGCCGGCGGTGACGCCTCCCGCCCGGGATTGATTTTTTGGCGGCGATGGGCCGATCATCTTGCCCGGCATGGATCGCCCGTGGAGGCAATCAACGGGGCGACCGGTGGTGACAGCACCGTGCAGGGGTTGCAACGGCTGCAGGCCAAAGTGCTCGACCAGCATCCGGACCTGGTGCTCATCGGCTTCGGCATGAATGACCACAACCGCGGTGGCGTGCCCCTGGAGCAATTCAAGGCGAACCTGCACGAAATGATCCGACGGATCCGGGCGCAGGGGGACGCGGAGATCCTGCTCTACTCCACCTTTCCGCCGAATCCCCGCTGGCATTACGGGCAGAACAAGATGGAGGAATATGCCGCGGCCACCGAGGCGGTGGCGAACGAGGCGGGCGTGGGCTTTGGCGATGTTTATCGCAATTGGCAATCCGTGGCGGCGCGCAAGAAATGCGAAGACCTGCTGGGCAACAATATCAATCATCCCAACGATTTTGGTCATGGGATCTATTTTCAGGTGCTGGCCCAGGTGCTGGATTAGCACGACAACGACACATTCAGAAAATGAACCGCGGATGGCGCGGATGACGCAGATACGGAAGACCATTTTTCCGAATCCATCCGCGTCATCCGTGTAATCCGCTGTCAAGATTCTTTGGAAATGTCGATGTGGTGTTGGCGCAGTTCTTTTGACGTGATCGGAATAATGACGAGATGGACAGTTGTTTTATTATGAATGTTATGAAGTCGACGGTTTTGGTTTGGTTGCTTTCCGCCTTTGCCTTTGTCTGGGTGCGGGCGGAGGACGTGCCCAAGAAGACGCATGTCTGGAACCATTTTGCCGGCTGCGAGTTGATCGCCAACAAATCGGACGACGGCGACAGCTTCAAGGTGAAGGTGGGCGCCGAAGAGCACTGGTTTCGCTTGGCCTTCGTCGACTCACCAGAAGCGGATGTGCGGTTTCTCTCGCGGAATGAGGAGCAGGCCCGCTATTTCGGAATCTCCACGAACGAGGTGGTCGTCTTTGGCAAGGAGGCCTCGGACGCCACCGCCAAGCTGCTCGCGAAGCCGTTCACCGTCTGGACCCGCTGGGCCAGCGCCCTGGGATCCACCCGGTTGCCGCGTTTCACGGCGTTCGTTGAACTTTCGGATGGTCGCGATCTGGGCGAGACGCTGCTGTCGATGGGACTGGCCCGGGTTAAAGGGATCGCGATGAACTCGCCCAAGGGTGAGAAGATGGAGGTTTATCGGGAAAAGCTGGAAAAGCTCGAAGTGGAGGCGAAGGCGAAGCACCTCGGTATTTGGGCGAAATCCAAACGAACCCCGTAATCCGGCCGGCGGAACACGACGGACGAGCTGTCAATAGAGGTAGGGCTGTGTTGCCGCGCAGCCCCATATTTCCCGGCGCGCATTGAGCGCGACGGAAGACTGCGCCACGGGAGTCGCTGTTGAAACTTGCGAACCGGTCCGTCCATCCGCTGATTGCTGGGCGTGCCGCCGCTCATGTTCCGGAAGAGAAGCCTTGCTGCAAGTCTCACTGCGTTGGGACTGATCGGAATGGCCCATGCTGCTCGGGGCGCCGAGGCGACGTCCGGGGCGAATTCTCGCTGGAGCCCGCTTCCCGCGGTCCCGGCTCACGCCCCGGGCTTTACACGTCTGGGCGGTTTTGCCACCGGCATCACGTTTACCAACACGCTCTCGGACAGCCGTTCCATCACCAATCGCAATCTGCTCTCCGGCGCCGGCCTGGCGCTGGGGGACGTGGATGGCGACGGGCGTTGCGACGTGTTCTTCTGTGGCATCGACGCTCCGGACCGGTTGTATCGGAATCTGGGCAACTGGCAGTTTGAGGATGTCACCGCCGGGGCGTTCCGCGGTCCCGCGGCCCGTGTGCCCTACGGGAATTCCACTGGCGCAGCGTTCGCGGATATCGACGGCGATGGCGATCTGGATTTGCTGATCAATGGCTTCGGCGTCGGGACGCGACTGTTGCTCAATGATGGCCACGGGCATTTCACGGACGTCACGGACGCCGCCGGGTTGCGCTCGTCCACGGGGGCGACGTCGTTGGCTCTCGCGGATGTCGACGGCGACGGCGATCTCGATATCTATGTTGCCAATTTCCGTCCCACGACGCTGCTGGATCAACCCAGTGCGCGTTTCGGGATGCAGGTGGTGAACGGCCGGCCGCAGGTCGTCACCTTCAATGGCCGGTCCGTGACCGATCCCGATTTGGCCAACCGCTTTGTGGTCGATGCCAATGGTCAGGTGCAGGAGAACGGCGAACCGGATGTTCTCTGGCGCAATGACACGGTGCCGGGCGGCCCGCCGCGTTTTGTCGCCGTCTCCTGGACGGCGGGCGCGTTTCTCGATGAAACGGGCCGGGCCTTGAAGGAGCCGACCCGCGACTGGGGCCTGGCCTGCCGCTTTGGCGACTTGAATGGCGACGGGCTCGTGGATCTCTATGTCTGCAACGATCTGTGGACGCCGGATCGTGTCTGGCTGAATGCGCGCAAACAGAATGGTGAAATCCGTTTTCAGGAGGCGCCGCGACTGGCGCTCCGGGTGAACTCCACGTTTTCCATGGGTGTCGATTTTGGCGACTTGAACCGCGACGGTCACACGGATTTCTTTACCGTCGACATGTTGAGTCGCTTCCACACGAATCGGCAGACGCAGCTCGCCGGCATGGCGCCGGTGCGGCGGCGGCCGGGTCGCTTTGAGGAACGGGAACAGGTGCAGCGGAACTGCCTGCACCTGGGCCGCGGCGATGGAACCTTTACCGAGACCGCGTGGCAATCCGGAGTGGCCGCGAGTGAATGGTCCTGGGGGCCGATCTTCCTCGATGTGGATCTGGATGGTTACGAGGACATTCTCATTACCAACGGCCAGTCGCGGGATTTTCAGGACAGCGACGGCGCCGAGCGACTTCAGGCGGCTCAGCGGGGTGGAAAGACGCTCACGGCCGAAGCCATCACGGCCATCGTGCAGGGCTATCCTTCCTTCGCGACACCGAACGTGGCCTTTCGCAATCGGCGGGGTGCGGCGGGGGGATTTGTCCCGGAATTCGAAGAGGTGGGCGCGTTGTGGGGATTCGGAGACCCCGGCGTTTCCCAAGGAGCGGCGCTGGCTGATTTGGATGGCGATGGAGACCTGGACGTGGTGATGAACAATCTCCAGGACGCGCCAGGGCTTTATCGGAACGAAGCGTCCGGGGCGCGGGTGGCGGTGCGTTTGAAAGCGCGGGGATTGAATTCCCGGGGTATCGGTTCGACGGTCACGCTCCGTTCGACCGGCGACAATGCGGCCAAAGCGAAACTGCCGCGCGAACAACGGGTCGATTTCCTCGCCGGCGGACGCTACCTGGCCGGCGACGAGGCACTGCGGACCTTGGCCGCCTCGTCCGGGGATCGTTATGAACTGGCCGTCCGCTGGCCTGATGGGCGCGCCACGGTGATCTCCGATGTCCGGGCCGGCCGGCTCTATGAAATTTCCGAGCCCGAGGACGCCCCGGTCGCGGTGGTGCCGGTGGTGGCACCGGCGGCGTTCACCGATGCTTCGGCCGCACTCAATCACCATCATATTGACGAGGACTTCGACGACGGCGGTCGTCAGCCGCTGTTGCCGCGTCGCCTCTCGCAGCTCGGGCCGGGAGTGACGTGGGCGGATGTGAATGCCGACGGCCACGACGATTTACTCGTCGCCACGGGCAAGGGCAGCCAACTGGCGGTCTTGTTGGGGGACGGTCACGGCGGATTCCGTCGCGACGACAACGCACCGTTCCATCGGATCCAGGGACGTGATCTCACGACGATCCTCGCGTTGAATCCCGGAGTCCTGTTTGCGGGCGTATCGAACTATGAAGATGGCACCACCAATGGCGGGTGCATCGCCATCTTTGATCAAGCCTCCGGTCGCGCTGGCACCAGCGTCAGCGGACAAAGTTCCAGCGTGGGTCCCCTGGCGGCGGCCGACTTGGCCGGTGACGGAAGCCTGGGAATCTTCGCCGGCGGACGCGTTTTGCCGGGCCGGTATCCCGTAGCCGCGACGTCGCTGTTGTTGTCGACGGCGGGTGGACGCCTGGCGATCCAGCAGCGCTTTGAATCCCTCGGCTTGGTGAGCGGCGCCTGCTTCACGGATCTGGATGGCGATGGCCGGCCGGAACTCGCCCTCGCGCTGGAGTGGGGGTCGCTACGGCTTTTTCGCAATCAGCGCGGACAATTGGAGCCGTGGGATCCGCTGGTGACGTCTGTGGATTCGACGGACCCGCAGTTGCTTTCCCACTTCACCGGCCTGTGGAATTCGGTCACTGCGGGAGATTTCGATGGCGACGGCCGGCTGGATTTGGTGGCGGGGAATTGGGGGCGCAATACGCGGGTCGGCAAGGCAGCGGATTTCAGTGCGGAGACATCTCCGGCGCGGGTTTGGTTTGGCGATTTGACTGAATCGGGAACCGGCGGTCGGGAAATCTTTGAAACGGTTTTTGGTGCGCGGCGGGAATGGCCGGATCGGGAGCTGCCGGCGATCCGCGCGCTGTTCCCGCAGGTGGCTGAAAAGGTGCCGACCTTCGCCGCGTACGCGCAAACGACGGTTGCGGACCTTTTCGGCGACGCGTTGAAAAACGCCGCCCACGTGGACGCCCACTACTTCGATTCCGTGCTGTTGCTCAACCGCGGGGATCACTTCGAGCTTCACCGCCTGCCCGATGAGGTCCAGCTCGCGCCTGTCTTCGGTCTTGCGGTTGGTGACGCCGATGGCGACGGGAACGAGGACCTTTTCGTCGCCCAGGGATTTTTTGGTGTGGATCCTTTTCGCAACCGGGCGGATGCCGGTCGCGGCGTCTGGCTTTATGGGGATGGCCACGGCGGCTTCCGGGCGGACCTGCTCTCCGGCGTGGCCGTCTATGGGGAAGCCCGTGGGGCGGCCCTGGCGGACTACGATGAAGACGGCCGCGTGGATCTCTGCGTCGCCCAGAATGCCGCGGCGACGACCCTCTGGCACAACACGACGGCGAAGCCCGGTCTGCGGGTGCGACTGGCGGGGCCGGAGGGAAATCCATCGGCCGTGGGTGCGGCGGTTCGGCTCCGTTGGGGATCCCGCAGCGGCCCTTGGCGCGAACGTCATGCCGGCGCGGGGTACTGGAGCAGTGACAGTCCTGTGCTGGTGCTGGGCGGCGCCGCCCCGCCGGACGCCGTGGAGGTCCGCTGGCCGGGGGGGCGGCAGACCACGCAGCCCGTCCCGGCGGGCGCCCGCGAAATTACGGTGCGATCAGCGCCGTGACGGGTGCGGTTGGGGAGCCCGTCGACGAGGCGTCCCTAACTGAACAGTCCCCGGTCAGGGACCACGGACAGACGTTGGCCTGGGAAGCGCCTTCGAGCTTCGAAGGATTCAGACGCAGAACCCCAGTAAATTCCACGTTTTTCAAGGAATCATATCAAAAGACTCCCGAAGACGGATGTGAGCGTGTCCCTTCGCTCGAGGACGACTGGAACTCGAATTGAAATCCAAACGATTGGTTGCACATAATATATCCCGCGATATTTGGCGCCACACGTTGAACTTGAAAATATTCCAAACAAAAATACAAAAGCGCCCTGTTCAACACAGATATATTAAAACAGTAGAGGACTGATTTGCCGGAGGCTGAAGTAGTAGCTTCTGGGGCGCGAGGAAGGAACTTGGTGCTGCAAAGACGCCGGTGATCGGTACCATCCACGCATGGCATGAAGAACCGCTTGCTTTTGCGGCGCGCCTGTGGCGAAGGTCCCCGCTGGCATGGAACCGGACGTTAAGGCAAACTTTGAGCCGCGAGAAGAGGAGCGTGTGTTGGGGCTCGATCTGCTGCGCGCCATCGCGGTGACTTGGGTCGTCGTCGCTCACGGGGACAGAATTATCCGCCCCGCATTCCAGAACTTCCCCAATCTCTGGATTTTGGATGCCGTGGACCTGTTCTTCGTGCTCAGCGGCTTCCTCATAGGACGGATCATCCTGCGCGACATTGTGGACCGCGACCACGCAAACCCGTTTCGCGCCCTGCGCTACTTCTGGATGCGCCGCTGGCTCCGCACGCTGCCCGCCTACTACGTGACGCTCACAGCCTGTTGGCTCCTTTCGCACTTTTATCCCAACCTTTCCCCTGGCTTCGACTGGCGCTACCTGATCTTCCTTCAAAACATGTGGAGCCGCCACCCGTGGTTCATGGCCAACGCGTGGAGTCTCGCCATCGAGGAGGTTTTCTACCTTCTCTTCCCCCTTGCCACCGTCCTGCTGCTCTACTTCTTCACTGCCCGCCGCCGCGCTTATTTCGTCGCCACCAGCCTCTTCATCGTTGGCACGATCATCGGCCGCTACGGCCTCGCGTCCCTCCTTGAAGGCACAAAACTGGCGGGAAACATGGACGACTATTGCCGGAAGTTAACCCCCGCGCGACTGGACGCCATCGCGTACGGAACCCTTGGTGCGGCGCTTTTCGTATGCTGGCCGACCTACTGGAAGCGGGCGGCGATTCCCGCTGCGCTGCTTGGCATCGCCCTTTTCTGCGCGTGGAATTTGCAGCGGCCCGGGTACCACGCCGGTTGGGTGACTGGCGTCATGGTGACGCCAGTCTGCACGTTGTTGTTCCTCCCCCTTTTCACCAACCTGCGAAACGCCGCGAACTGGATCTCCGAGCCGATCCGCCATATCAGCAAGTACTCGTATTCGGTCTACCTTGTTCACTATCCCCTTGTGCTCCTCCCCATCGTTCACATCGTGAAGCCGCAGGGGCAACGCGACGTACTGCTCTCGTACATCGCCTACTTCGTCGTGGTGATGCTCGGATCGTACCTGCTTTACCGCATCGCCGAACGTCCGGGTCTCGAGTGGCGCAAAAGCGTTTCCGCCCGCTGGCGAGAGCGCGGCGATTGATTCCAAAATGTAGGAGTCCTCTCGCCGTGCAGACTTCCGGCGACCAAACGACACCGATTTGTCGGCCCGGCGTGCTGTGATTTGACGAAGGTGTGGTGAGATGTGGATGTGTTGATTTTTGGTGGACTTTGCCGCCGGGGCCCTCGCTGGCATCATCAAAACCGTGAGTGAAGGGCAGGTCGGTTGGCTTTCGAACAGTCGAGAGCTTCCCCCAATCATCCATCCATCGGGTGGCCTCGCGGCCAAGCTTCGGGCTCCCGGATGCTTTCCCGTCAACCCACACAGTGCAATTCCTTTTTCCTTTGTTGGTTCCGGCCGTGGCGCCGCTTAGGCTGCCGCCATGGATCGTGAGGAAGAGTTGCCGCTGAATGTGCAGCGGTTGTTTATGGTGTTCGTGGGCACGTTATTTTTTTACGTGACGGTGTATGGTGCCTGCACGGCGATGAAGCGGAAGGGTGGCCCTTGGGCCCTGACTTTCACGATGACGAATGGCACGCCGACGCTGTTCATCGAGCATTCGCTACGGCTGGCCCGGCCGGTGACGATTCAATTTCCCGGCGAGAAGCCGGAGCGCGACGATCTCCCCATTCTCGCCGTTTTCAACGTACCGATCACCAATCGGATGCCGTTTGGCGCGGTGCTCCACGTCGATACCAGCACGCTTCCCGGGGTCGTCACCCTGAATTGCTTCGGTCATCCGGTGGAGATTTTCCC
>JAYTHD010000099.1:0-7542 GCA_043732975.1 Verrucomicrobiota bacterium | reverse complement strand
CCTGGCCGGTCAATCTCCAACCGTGCAGGGAGGCCGGGGTTGGGTCGGTATTCTGGAGTTCGACGAATTGTTCCACGGGAAGACCGGATCCGGGGTGATGCATGATCTCACTGATCAGCAGGCCGGCGTGGGATGACGGCAGCCGACCGAGCGCGGCAAGGGCCAGGGCGACACAGAATACGGACGGCTTCATCTGTCCCAGCGTAGCCGCAAGTCGTCATTTGAACAGGGAGGGCGACGGATCGAATGCGGCTCGAGGCGGGGAGGAGACTCCCCGACCCAGCATGGGTGAGTTCTCAGGACCCGCACTGAACCGCGGATTTCGCGGATAACGCGGATGTGGAATTCGCCGTGGCATCCGCGCGATCCGCGGTTCTGCCTCCTTGGATTCCTCTCCCGGTGAATAGCTCTTGCGTCAACTTGAAAACATCGAAGTCTTTAAAGATGATGTGCCGAAATAATGAAAATCACTCGTAACGACGCGTGGGAATTGATTCCCCTGGGTAGTCTGGATGAAGTCATTTATTTCCTCGATCAAAAGCCCCGGCCCACCCACCCCCGGCCACCCTTCAAGTAATTTCCCATCGCCAAGTGTTGGCGGCGCTAGAGGTATTTGGTTGAGGAGAAGAAGGCAAGTGAACTCTTGTAGATCCTGGACCTGGATCAAAAGAAAAGGATTCGAGGCAAAACCTGTTATTACTTCAAATGGATCGAGACCCAGGAGGAGTTCGATGCCTTGCTGCGCGCCGATTACGAGGCACGGGTTCAATCCATGAAGGATGCGGGTGCGTGGGGAGAGTAAGAGCCTGTTTGAAAAAGCTTCCTTTCGTTATTTATGGGGTGTGTCCGCCATTGACGAGAGTGGGATGACTCCCTACCATGCAGGAGTCCCCGGAAATATGAATTCAATTTTTATCCCTCTCCATCTCACCTGGCGCACCAGTAAAGCCCTCGTCGTTGGGATTGCCCTGGCAAGTCCGGCGATGGCTCAGATCACCGTTCGCAGCGGCACCGCGGCCGACGTCGCTGGAATCACCCCCTTCCGGAACCAGTTCCGGACGGACCTGGGTGGCGGCGCTGTGGCCGGAGCAAATGGGCTATTTGATGATGGTGTCCGGCAACGGCGGGAAGTTAATTGGGACGGCGTGCCCGCAACCCTTTCCGCACCCAACTCTTTGCCCGCGACCTTTTTCAATGTCAACTCTCCCCGGGGTGTTGTGTTCTCAACGCCCGGCACGGGATTCCAGGTCAGCGGCGCGACGACCGATGCCGGTGCGGGTCAACCAGCGGCCGCCAATTTTGGAAACATTGATGCCAGCTACACGGCCCAGTTCTTACAGTTCTCGGCACAACGCTTGTTCACGGAATTCGGCGTGAATATCATGGACGTTTCCTTCTTTTTGCCCGGCACCGCCATCCCGGCAGGAACCCGGGGGTTCGGGGTGATGTTTACCGGAGTGGAATTGGACGGCACAACTTCTCTGCAGTTATTCGATTTGAATAATGTGTCGCTGGGTATTTTCAACGCGGTCCCGCAGTCCGGAGCTACGGGTTTTTCCTTTTTGGGCGCTTCCTTGGCTAGCGGGCTGAGTCAAATCGGCCGGGTCCGGATTACCACCGGCAATGCCGCGTTGGGCCCTGGCGTCATGGATACTGCGCCGCTCGCCGGCACCGATCTTGTAGTTATGGATGATTTCATATTCGGCAATCCTATACCTGAAGGATCGACTCTCGCCGGGGCAGTGATTTCGGTGGTCGGGCTGGGACTCTGTGCGGCACGTCGTCGGCAGCAGCAGCGGGCGTGAGGTTTAGAGATAAACCTCCGGCGGATCGAGGCTCACGTATAACGGCCTGAGCTTCCAATGGGAGCGGTCGTCCCGTTTGCTGCAACATGGTGATTTTCGGCGCGGGTGGGGATTTGCCAGACTTCCGACCCAGAATGGGCCACCCCCCATCATCGTTATCCGGTAATGTCAGCCGCGCGGAGTTCCCTCCGACTCACTGGACAGCCGTGTTGCGGGCCGGGGGCAACCTGCCCCAAAACACCCGCGCTCTGAATGAACTGTGTGCGCGTACTGGGCACCTCTTTACGGCTATCTGGGTCGTCATGGCGAAACGCCGCATGACGCCAAGGACCTGACCCAGGGCGTTTTGGCCCGCGTCCTGGCCCGCGAGGATTTCGGTACGGTCGGACCAGAAAAGGGACGTTTCCGCACCTTTCTGCTGACCAGCCTGCGCAACTTCACCATCAAACAAGCCCGGCACGAGAAGGCTCTCAAACATGCCTATGAAAAGAATCTCTCCCCGGGTCTTGGTGAAGCTCGGCACTTATCTCCCCACTGCCCCACTGTCCACCACGGGCGTCGCCCCAGGCCTGGAATCCATTGCCGTTTGCGCGCCCGACGGCATCCACACCGCGGCAACGGTTGAGCAAGGACGCATCGTCTATTGTCGAGTGGACCAGGGAGCCGTCGAATTGAGAAAATACCGCCCTCCCATCGGATTGATCCTGCCTGGAAATCTCGCCTAAGCTGATTTCGTCCCGTCGTCACTCGCTGCCCTGCCACCAGGTCCGGCGAAAAGTCTCCTCCCGCCCGGGCGTGTCCCCGCTGCGGAACCACCCTCGCTGAAGGCGAATTGGCGGGCGGTTGTCCGCGCTGTCTTTCGGGGTTTCTTTTCTCGACTCAAGCGAGTCCGCCTCCTTTGGCCGACGAACCCCCCATTCTCCGCCGATTTCGCGATGGATCTGATCGAAGGTGCCAACCTGGCGGATCGAACCCGGAAGGGAGCGCTGCCTGTCCGCGAGGCGGACGCGTTGGTCGAGACCATCGCGGAGGCGGTTGGAAGTCCAGCGGGCCGAGGAACTCACAGGTTCATCCGCCCGATCAGAGTGGGCTGTTGCCCGCTGAATGGAGCGCGAAAGTCGCCCTCCCGGGAATCACCAACTCGCCCGTCCCCGGCTGGTTGCCCGATTTGGCCGAGGCCGTCATCGGCCAGCGGTTTACGGCGTGGAGAGAACTCGAGACGACACCGATGGCGCTCCGGATGATCGATCTCCGACAATCGATCCTCCGGAATTCGGGCGACCCCTTTTACCAACGCTGCATCGATGGGTATTTCGCGGAACCGGAGGTCCGCTCGGTCTCTCCTTTCTCCACTAGAAGCGTGAGCGAGTACGTGGCCGAGTCCATTCGGGAGAACACGATCGAACATTATATGAGTGCCCGGCGGGTGGCCCCCACCGGGCAATCGCGTGCACCTGGCCACCACCCGTGGCGAGGCCATGGCGCTGACGACCGAGGGGTTGGGCCGTCGAAACGTCGGACCCTTCCTGGAGGAGGCCCAGTTTTATCGCGATCAACAAACGGACGGGTGAACTCGCCGGTGAAGACAATGCGGGCACACATCTGGGGTTCGACCCTGGTTGCGGACGGCAAGGTATTTATTGGCGACGAGGACGGCGATTTCGTCACGCTGGCCGCCCGCAAGGAATTGCAGGTTCTCAGCAAAACCTTGATCGACGGCAAGGCAGCGGACGGTCCCAATCTTGGGGCACCCATCAACACGACAGCCAGCGTGGCCAACGGTGTGCTTTACGCCGCGTCGGCGGCGACATGCATCGCAGGGCCTCTTTCGAGGAAGGTCGAGATGCCATTGGCGAACCGTCGTTCCCCTGCCTCTAATTCCGGTCCCACGGGAGCAAAAGCCGGGTCAGCACATAGTCCAGGATCAGGATCAGGATGATGGAATTGACGACCGCCTTGGTGACACTGCGCCCGACGCCGCGGGGACCGCCAAGGGTCGCCATGCCGTGATGGCAGGAGACCACGCCGATGACCACGGCGAACACCACGGATTTAAGCAAACCGTTCAAGAGATGTTTTGGAAGCAGCACTTCGCGGAGGTTGGCAAAGAACGCGGACCAGGGGACGGAGACATCCTGATTCCAGGCGGCGACGGTGGCGCCGCCGATCCAGCCGACCAGATTGGAAAAAATCACCAGGCAGGGCAGGGCGAGCGTGATGGCGACGATCCGCGGCATCAGCAGATACGGCACGGGGCGGATGTTCAGCGTCGTCAGGGCGTCGATTTCCTGATAGACCTGCATGGAGCCCAGTTCCGCCGCCATGGCGGAGCCGATGCGGCCTGCGATCAGGATTCCCATCATGACCGGGGCCAGTTCGCGGCACATGGAGAGGGCCACGAGTCCGCCGAGTTGATTGCCGAGACCGCGGGAGGTCAGGAGCGGGCCGGCCTGCAGGGACAGGACGCCGCCGATGAAGAACGACAGCACGCAGGCCATGAACAGGCTGGCATTGCCGATTTCAAAGAGTTGCTCGGCGATGGCACGAAGACGCCGCGGGACCTGGGGCAGCGCTTGAAAAGCAGCCACCGCCAGCAGCAACATTCGGCCTAGTTCGCGAAACACCGGGGCAACAAAGCGGAAAACCCAGTCAACACCAGCCGTGGGGGCAAGAATTGCGCTTCGTGTCAGTCCACGGTTACGACCGCCTTGATGACGCGCGATTCCGGACGCAGCCACTGCGGGAAAATTTCCGGCACTTCGGCAAAGGTGGCCCGGTGTGTCAGCCAGGGATGCGTGTCAATCTGACCGGTCTCGATCAATTGAATGATCCGCTGGAAGTCGGGCGACAGCGCGTTGCGTGAGGCCATCAGGGTCAGTTCGCGTCGATGCACCAGCGGCGCGTGGGGAAAGACCAGATCCTTGGCGGTGATCCCGACGTAGACCACCCGGCCGGCAAACGCGGCGTACTCGAAACAACGACTCATGGACTCGTTGTGCCCCGTGGCATCCACGACCACGTCCGCCAGTTGGCCGTGGGTCAGTTCCCGGACGCGTTCGAGTGCGGCGGGGCCGGCGCTAATGGTTCCCGGGATTCCCAGGCGATCCCGGACAAAGGCGAGCCGTTCCTCATTCAGATCCAGCACCAGCACCTGGGCTCCGGAGAGGCGGGCAAATTCGATGACCGACAGGCCGATGGGGCCGGCGCCGAGGACGAGCACGGTTTCCCCGGGCTTGGGGTTTGCGCGATGGATGGCATGGCAGCCGATGGCGAGCGTTTCGACGAGCGCGAGTTGGTCATGGGTCAGGCGCCGAGAGATGTGCAGCTTGCGGGCGGGCACGAGGAAAAAGGTACGCAAACCGCCATCGCAATGCACGCCCAGGGTCTGATGATTTTCGCAACAGTTGGTGTATCCCCGGCGACATGAATAGCAGGTCTGACAATTGATATAGGGCTCGACCGCACACTGGTCTCCGGGCGCCACCTGGGTCACTCCGTTACCGACTGCCACCACCTCCACGCCCAATTCGTGCCCGGGAATCCGCGGATAGCTAAAGAACGGCATCTTGCCGAGGTAACCGGCGTAATCGGTGCCGCAGATGCCCACGGAATGGACACGAACCAGTGCTTCTCCGGGGCCGGGCGCCGCCGGCTCGGGTGTCTCAATGATCCGAAAATTACCGGGCTGTTCGAGCAGGAGAGCTTTCACGATTTTCCAAAAAAGGGGAGTCGACCTCAATTGTTTTCCGGCAGTCCTTCGCGATGACCGAGATTCTTCACTGGTGCGAAAATCGCCTGGACCTCGCGCAGGAGCGTTTCATCGAGCGGTTGCGCCGCCCACTGCGCCCAGCGGCGGATGTTGTCCGGGTTGGCGCTGCCAGCAATGGTGGTCGTGATGTCGGGATTCGCCAGGCTGAATTGCAGGGCCAGTTGGGCGATGTCGACGCCCCGGGCGGCACAGTGGGCGGCGGCCGCACGGGCGGCGGCTTTCACGGCCTCCGGTTCCTTGAGCCAGACGGGCAGCGGGGCATTCGTCAGCAGTCGGGCGCTGAACGGGCCCGCATTCACGGCGCCGACACCGTGCGCTTTCAGATAGGGGACGGTTTCATCCGCGAAACGGGTGTTTTGCAGCGTGTACTGGTTGTAGCTCAAAACGCAATCCACGGGGGCCTGGTTGATGATAAAGGGGAATATCTTCTGCGGATAACCACTGAAACCCACGTAGCGAACCTTGCCTTGTTGCACGCACTTGCGCAGAGCGGGCAGTGTTTCATCGACGATCTGTTGCATGGGGACGAATTCGATGTCGTGGCAGAGGACGAGGTCGAGGTGGCCGCACCCGAGCCGATGCAGGGAGACGTCCACGCTCTCCGCCACGCGTCGGGCCGAGAAGTCGAAGTGACTCAGGTCGTAACGCCCCAGCTTAGTCGAAACGATGTAGTCCTGTCGCGGCACGCCCTTCAGCGCCACGCCGAGGAGCACCTCGCTCATGCCGCGGCCGTAGAACGGGGCGGTGTCGATGTAGTTCAGGCCGCATTCCAGGGCCACGCGGACGCTGCGGAGCGCTTCGTCGAGTGTGATACTGCGGAATTCCTGGCCCAGGGAGGAAGCCCCGAAACTCAAAACGGGCAATTCCAGATCGGTCCGGCCGAGTCGGCGTTTTTGCATGGAAAAAGATGGAGTTATCGCAATGGCGGGTCAGCCGACAAAGAGCGGGCGGAGATGCCGTTGATAGAGATTGTCGATGACGTTCCGCGCCACCACGGCTTCGTTGTCCCGCACCAACCGGAGATAACGTTCGCCTTTCTTGGCGGCCAGTTTGAAGGCGACGTGCAAGAGTTGGCGGAAGCTGGGATTGAACGCGGGATGATCGGGAATATGCCGCAAGGCGTTGGCGAACTGCGCGCCGGTCCACGACTTTACCGTCGCGACCGAAGGCAGGCGATCGCGGTGAATATCGATCACCGAAGCGTAGGGGCCGCAAAGTTCGTCCACATGATCGAGCGCTTCCGCGTAGATTTCCTGGGCGAGGGTCAATCCGGCGCCGCCAGCTTCCGCGAGACCGATCAATTCCTCGAGCCAGGTGGTGCCGGCGGTCTTGACGTGAATGCCGGCGCCGGTGCGTTGCAACGCGCGGCGGATGATGGGATAGAGCGAGAATTTGTCCGATCCGCTGTGGACCGAGAGTTTCAGGTTGGCCGGCAATCCGTAGCGTTGGATCGCGTGGGCAATCACGGCGAGGTCTTCGTTGAACTCCCGTTCGAATTGCGCGAGGTCGCCCACGTAGTCGACGCCCTTGTTGAAGCGACCGGTGAATTTGGGCGCGATGGTCTGCAGGCGGACGCCTTCGTCGGCCAAGGCGGCGAGAATGATGAGCAGCTCGGCCGGGGTTTGCGGGGAATCGGTCTCGTCCATCGACACCTCCGCGATGAATCCGGCGGCACCCTTGCGGGCCGCAATGTGCCGGTAGATTTTTCCCGCGTCGGCGGCCGCAAGCAGGTATTTGGCGGCAATGGCTTCGACCTGGGCGCGGGTCGTCTGCAAGGGCACCGGCAGCCCGGGCAGGGCGAGCACACCCACCAGTTCCGGATGTTGATCCGCAAACCGGGCCGGGGCTCCAGCGGCGGCGGGTTGGCCAATGCTGTCGGCGACGTCGATGGTGAAAAAATCGGACGATTCCAGAAAACGATCAACCGTGGTGAGGCGGATGTGGTCGGCATCGACGTGCCAGCCGCCC
>JAYTHD010000098.1:0-6387 GCA_043732975.1 Verrucomicrobiota bacterium | reverse complement strand
ATGACAAAAATGTCGTCGTTACGTTTTTTAATCGTCTATCAATTTACTAGATATTTGTTTTATAGAAATACCAAACAACCAAGGACCGACCATCGGATCGAGTTAACAATTTGAACAGAATGCGGCTACAAAATGCTTTTTAACTGAGAAAAAGCTGCCAAGACTCGTCACCACGACGGCAGGTTAAATTGTTTATCTACTATGTCAATAGATGTTTTTTATTGTTGCCAGTTAGCGAGCTAGGGATTGCTTTTTGAATGCCCAGGATGCGGAGAACGTGTTGGCTCGAATCCCGACTCGGAACTTTCCCGTGCAGCTTATAACATGTTTACGATCAACGAGTAATGACTCACGCGATCCAGCGTACGGTTTTTCTGGCATCCCGAGTGGAGCCGAAGGTCGATTTCCAAGAAGCGCTATCGAAAACGTTGACCTATCCAGGGCAATTAGCCCGCAAGACGTCCGGCAAGTCCTCGGCCGAACTGCTTTGCGCCGGCGATAAGCCGGTTGGAAACCGGCGCTCCGGCCGTGCGAGCACGGCATTGCCTTTGGGTCTGTCGGAATGAGTCCGATCTTCGGGGAAAGGAGAGATACCCGGCGGGCGACAAAGATGTCGACCGATACCCATTGAACTCAACGCCCGCGGGTCGCACTTTTCCTTCATTGAAAGCCCGTCTTTTCACTCGCGGCACGGGTGAACACCCTTGCCACCGACGGAATGCGCCAGTATCCGCTTCCCGGACCGGCCTTGATTGTGTCATGAAGAGTTCCCTGTACGTCTGGATTCTCGGACTGCTCACCTCCCTGTCCGGGTTGGGCGCTGCGGGCCACGTTCCGCCCAACATCCTGCTCATCCTGGCTGATGATCTGGGCTACTCGGATCTGGGGTGTTACGGCGGGGAAATTGCCACTCCAAATCTGGACGCGCTCGCCCAGGGGGGATTGCGGTTCACCCAGTTTTACAACACGGCCCGCTGCTGGCCGTCCCGCGCGGCGCTCCTGACCGGGTACTATGCGCAGCAGGTCCGGCGCGACACGGTCCCCGGCGTCCCCAGCGGCACTGCCGGCGTGCGTCCACCCTGGGCCCAATTGTTGCCCGCACGGCTGAAGCCGCTGAGCTACCGCACGTACCATTCCGGCAAATGGCACCTCGACGGCCAACCGCTCCGGTCCGGCTTCGACCGCTCCTACACCCTTAACGATCACGACCGCTACTTTGCGCCGAAGCTCCACACGGAGGACGACGTGGCGCTGCCGGCGGTGTCGACCAACAGCGGGTACTACGCCACGACGGCCATTGCGGATCACGCGTTGAAGTGCCTCCGGGAACATGCGGAGAAATACTCAGCGCAACCGTTCTTCACTTATCTCGCCTTCACCGCTCCCCATTTTCCAGTGCAAGCGCCGGCGGACGACATTGCCCGGTACCGCACGCGCTACCTTCCCGGCTGGGACACGCTGCGTGACGAGCGCTGGCAGCGGATGCGGTCGCTCGGGATTGGTGGCAGCGCCCCCGCCGCGGTGGAGCGTGACGTGGGCCCGCCGTACGCCTTTCCGGAGGCGATTCGGGCGCTCGGACCCAATGAGTTGAATCGGCCGGTGGCGTGGGTGGAACTCAATGAGGCTCAGCGAAAATTCCAAGCCGCGAAGATGGCCGTTCACGCCGCCATGGTGGATCGCATGGATCGCGAAATTGGCCGTGTCCTTCAGCAACTCCGCACCACGGGCGCTTGGGAGAACACCCTGGTGCTGTTTCTCTCCGACAACGGGGCGAGCGCCGAAATGATGGTGCGGGGTGACGGACACAACCCTGATGCTGAATGCGGCACGGGTGCGACATTTCTCAGCATCGGGCCGGGCTGGTCGAGCCTGGCCAACACACCTTTTCGCCGACACAAGACCTGGGTGCATGAAGGCGGCATTTCAACCCCGTGCATCCTGCATTGGCCACAGGGTATTCCCGCCCGCGGTGAACTGCGCCACACACCCTGTCACCTGATTGATCTCGTCCCCACCCTGCTCGAATTGGCCGGTGACCCGCCTTCGAAGGCATCGCCCACCAACCACGCGCCCCGTCCGCCCGGCCACAGCCTGGTACCTCTGTTCCGAAAGGACGGGTCGGTAAGCCATTCTTCGCTCTGGTGGCAGCACGAGGGCAATCGCGCGCTGCGAGTCGGTGATTGGAAAATCGTGGCGGCGGGCGAGGATCGTCTGTGGGAACTTTACGACCTGAGCTCGGATCGTTCGGAAACGAAAGATCTGGCCGGAGCCATGCCCGAAAGGGTTCGCGAGCTTTCCAAACTGTGGCATGACCAATCGGATCAGTACGCTGCCCAAGCAAGAAAAGGCTTGTCCCCGCCGTAACCGGATTGGGCGCGCACGGGCGCGCTTATTATTCCCACCACACCCGAAGGCGCCTCTCGACAAGCCTCGACACTGATATTTTTTGACGCGGGATTGGAACAGCCCCCTGAATCCCCTTGATTGCCTTCCTTGCCGGGAATTAGCGGAAGCGGATCCCACGGTTCCGTGTCACGTCTGCCCAAATTCTCCATCCCACCTCCTTGGCGATTGCCGTCATCGGCTATCTCGTGGTAACTGCGACCAATTTGCACGCCGCCCACCGAGACTCAAGGCGGTGTGTATACTCCTTTCGTAGTAGTCGACTCCACCCCGAAACAGACATCGGTTGACTGATCGCCGGGAGGCAGCGGACCGAAGGCCCGGCATCACGGGGCCTGGCGGTCTGCGCATAGAACTTTATATCAATGACTTGCACGACACAACACCCAGCAAATGAGGACTCCGTGGTGAGCCTTTGCCCAGACGAAGGAGGCGGCGCATGGACGGTCGTCGCCCGTCGGGAGAACGCGGAGTCCACGGGAGGGTAAGCCGTCGTCGAAGCCTACTTTTGCGCCGGAGCGTTGGTAGGGGCTCGACCGAAATCCGCCGGCAGCTTCAAGACGGACCGCAGGGTGTCCTGGAACACCGGATTCACGCCCGCATCCGGAGCCAGCAAGCGGCGCGCCACGATGATTTTCATTTCATCGAACGAGGGCAGCTTCATCCGCACATTCGAACTGTTGTTCTTGCCCACCCGCAGCGAGAAATTCTGGTGAATTTTTTCCGCCATCTTCAACTGGGCCAGCGCGTGATCGGTATCTCCGACCACCAACTCGGTCATGCCCGCCGTGATCGGGCCCTCGATCATGGCCTTGATGCGATCCGGGCTGGTTTCGTTAACATCCTCACCAATGCGACGCAGACAGTAATCTTCCACCGATTCACCGGGTTTGAATCCATTCACTGGAAAATTCTGCCGGATATAGGCGGCCCACTGCGCGGCTTCCTGCTCGCGGCCGTAGGTGAAAAGAAAATAGACGACGTCGTGCAGAAAGTTGCGATGCCCCGTGCCAAAATGCTCGGACATTTCCGGATCAGCTGTCCGCTGGGCGAGATACGCCTTGTGGGCATTCGTGATCATTCCCAGGTTGGGCGCGGATAAAAAGCGCAATCCGGGGGGGACGTTCGATTGTCCAATGAACAACCGGTTTTCGATGAGACGTCCGCGCTGGAACGCCGTTTGCATGGGCTGAAAGATGTTCCGGCGCAACATGCGTTTATCGCCATCCACGCCCTCCTTCAAACCGCGGAACGCCCAATAGATGGCGTGCGTCTCCGGCAATCGCCATTCCAAGGGACCGAAGGTCTCATCGACCTCCTTCATCAGCGCCGGATCCATCTTATAGCGCTCCGTCAAATTCTTCAGCCGTTCTGCCACCTGTGGATTCGGCGGATGCAATAACTCGGCATAGTTCGGCTTGCCGCCCGGAATCACCGCCTGCATTTCCTGGTACCAATGCCATTTATAGGTGAGATGAGCGTCATCGAGATAGGCGCCCATCTTGTGATGGAAATGACGGGCCAGTTCGGCATAGATATCGGTGGCGTGCGGGTTGTATTTCAACCCCTCGTCCCGCAGCAGTTCAATGCCCCGTTGCACCCATTTCCAGCGATCCTCGGGATCGGGAAATTTCACCGAGATGTTATAGCTGAGGTTCCAGGCGAGATTGACCCAGACCGCGCTGAAGTAAGGCTGGAGCTTGGTGATCCAATCCGCCAACTGCACCGCTTCAAAATAGCGGCCGTCCTCCTGGAGATCACTCGATCGGATCCACAGCGCATTGACGATGATGCCGCGGAAACTGCCCAGGGCGACGGTGGTAAAGGCCAGGACCGGCGGAGCATTTTGCAGGGGTTCGACGCGGGTCAAACCGAGGTCACCCCGTGCCCGATTGAGCACGGGTTGGGCAAAATGGCTGCCCAACATCGCCACCAAGGCGACCCCCAGATAAATGAGTTTTCGCAGGCTCATTTGTGGGGCATGGCAATTTCGCGACGGGTCAGGATCAGCATCCCGGTCAACCCAAGACCGCCGGCGCCGATACCCAGCACCACGGCGAAGCATCGTCCCAATTCACCCCAGGTAATGGCCCGGCCGGAACTCAGGGAGCCCACCGGTGAAAACCCGGAAATCTGCTGGAGGATGGAGTGCGCCGTGCCGTAGAGGAGAACTGCGGTGCGATTGATGATATTGAATTCCTTCACCGCGCCGGTGTCATGGTCGAGTCCCACGATGCCTCCCTGCTCCACCACCGATTTCAAGGTGCCACCGGAGAGGCCGACGACGAGAAGAGCAAGGGAAACGAAGGCGGCCACGTTGAACTGGAGGAAGCTGGCCGAGAAAAGACCGACGGCAGCCAGCAAGCCCAACCAGCAAAAGATCACGAGCAGCCCACGAATATAGTTGGCGGCGAAATCACCGACGGGCGCCAGGATTTCGATGCCGTTCTCCGGTGGGATCAATACGGTGAAGGTCGATCCATTGGCATATTGCAACACGAGCGTCCCATCGTCCCGAATCTGCTCGGACGGGATCGGAAATTCGGTCGGTGTCTCGGACCCGAAGCTGTTCTGCACCGTGAGGATGCGCTGACCTTCCCCACCGACGCCCCAGAGATGGTTCCAGGTGGCATTGATGCCGGCGTATTCCGTGGTGGGTATATAAAAACGAACCCTTAGATAAAGCGGGCGTCCGGCGAACCGGGCCTTGGCGCCGGGGCCAAGATTGAAGACCCAGGGCAATCCCCGCTGATACCCGGGCGGCGTCGCCATGAGGGAGGATTGCAGCTGCTCCCGGATCTGTTTGCGCACAAACGCCTCTCCCAATTCGGCCACCCCAGGCTGTCGGATGCGCTCCTTGAAGACCCGCTCGACGTCCTCGCTGATGTCGGGAATCGGCGCCTTGAAACTCATCCGGGAGACGAGCACCTCGTTGCGGAGTTTGGCTTGTTCGGCCTCGGGCAACTGCCTTGCCCGGGCCATCATCAATCCATAAACAATGGTTCCCGCGAGGGCGATCAACCCCGCGTTCAACACCGTGACCCCCGTCCATTTCGCCAGCCAGACCTGCCAGCGCGGAATGGGCTTGACCACGACGCTGAGCAGCGTGAAGTCATCGATGTCCCGCGCCAAGGTCCCACACGCGAGCCAGAGTGTCGCACAACCCAGCAGGGCCGTGATGGTGGTGAGGGTGTAGCTTAATAGGATCTGCGTGAAACCGTTGGCGGTGCCGTCGTGCTTCAACATGGCGGGCAGGAGAAATACCGCGGTGACCAGAAGCGAAACCAGGACCAGGACCAGACGGAAACGAAAGGCGGCCCGGAGCGTCAGCAGGACAACCCCCATGAAACCGCGCAACGAGGGCGGTACAAAATCCGGAACGGAGACCACGCGCCGCGGACGCCACTCCGGAAGCGGCACACCCCCGACCTGGAGGAGTTTGGCCAGTGCGCTCGCCGCGTTGGTGGCTGGAATGGTCGCGACATATTGGAGTCCGGCGCGTTCACATCGGTTCGCGAGCAGCCGGCGGGAACGGAACGCCAGGATCAGGTTGTGAATCAGCAGGGCACCCCCGTAAACCCACACCGGTGTGCGATAAACATAAAGGACCCGGGCGATGGTTATCAGCGGCAAGATGTGGATCGGAATTGCCAGCCACAGGCGATGGAAAATCAGCCAGGCCGGCCCGAGGCAGAGAGCCAGCCAGGAAAAGCCCACCGGAATGGCCTCCCGGCGAGCATCGCTGGACTGATAGATTTCGTACGACCGGCTCATGGCTTTTTCGGGCCACTCCCCAAAAGTCCCGAAAGCTTTTCATTGGCCTTGCCCAGGTCCAGCGGCGGTTTCTGGACCGCGGCGGGGGCAGGCGCAGAGCTGGGTATGGACTCCGGCGGGCCAGATGTAGACGCCGGCTCGGCCGGCTCCGACCGCTTGAGCAACGTTCCCAATTTCGCGGCGTCCAGCACGGGCTCCGCCGCCACCGGC
>JAYTHD010000097.1:0-3331 GCA_043732975.1 Verrucomicrobiota bacterium | reverse complement strand
AGCGCGGCGGTGACCAGTTGATTGATCCCGCGGGCACCTTGGCTTCCACCCATGATGACCAGGGTGGGAGCGTCCGGTCGGAGGCCGAGCAGGGTTCGAGCGGCGCCGGGATCGATCGGGCCCATGAAAGCTTCGCGCACTGGCGTGCCAGTGTGGGTGACGTGCGGATGCCAGAGCCGTTGGGCGGCGTCGGGGTAGCCGACGAAACATTCGTCCACCAGATGGGCCAGCCAGCGATTCGCCCGGCCGGGAATGGCGTTCGACTCATGCAACGCGGTCACGGCTCCAAAGGCCTTGCCGGCCAGAACGGGCGGGGCGGCGGTGAAGCCACCCATGGCGAGGACGGCATGCGGCGGATGGGCCGCGAACATCTTTTTTGCCGCCGCCCGCGAGCGCCAGCTGGCGGTCACGAATGCCGGAACATTGCCGCCCTGAAGAGCGATCGCGGGGAGCGTCAGCACGGTCATGTCCCGGATTCCGCGCACGGCCTGCTGGTCCACTTCCTTTGGTGAAATCAGCAACGAGACCTCGACCCCGCGGCTCACCAGTTCCAGGCCGACGGCCAGGCCGGGGAACAGGTGTCCACCGGTGCCACCACAGGCGATGGCCACGCGCAGAGATGCCGGAGAGGACTTCATGCGGGGCTAATCGACCGGGGCGAAATCAGGATTGCCGAACGGATTGGGTCGTTTGGCGGTGCGCCGGCCGGTGCGCCCGGATTGTTCTGCGGCGGCGGCGACATCTTCGGCGGTGCCCGCCTGCCGGGCCACGTTCAGCAGGACTCCCATGAGCGTCAGCAAAATGGCGATGCTGGACCCGCCGCGGCTGACGAACGGCAGGGGCATGCCCTTGTTGGGCATCAGATCGGTGACGACCGCCATATTGACCGTGGCCTGCGCGGATATCAGAAAAGTGATCCCCGCCGCCAGCAACAGTCCGTGCAGATCCGCCGCGCGATAAGCAATGCACGCCCCGCAAATCAAAATGGTCGTGTAGGCGATCAACACGCCGAGCGATCCGAAGAGACCGAAATCTTCACCAATGGCGGGGAGGATGAAATCGGTGTGGACCTCGGGCACCCGGAACTTTTGGGCACCGGCCGCGAGCCCTTGACCCTCCACGCCACCGACCGCGAAGGCTTGAAGGGATTTTCGCACCTGCAGTCCGGCGTCGTCCTTGTGGGCATCGGGATCCAGCCAGGCGTTGATACGATTTCGGGCCATGGGGCTGAGCATCACCATCGCCGCCAAGGCCACCACACCCAATGAGGCCGGCAGGACCACGTAAATAAAACGGACGCCGGCGAGCAGGAGTATCATGAGGGTGACCGCGAGGAGCAGCGCGGTCGTGCCGCGGTCCGGTTCGGCGGCGACCAAAACCAGGATGGGCAGCGCCACCAGGCAACCGGCCGCCAGCCCCTTCCAGAATCGCTGCATCAAGTGATGACGACTGGCGCAAAAGCTGGCGAGGGCGAGGACCAGGGAAAGTTTGGCCACTTCACTCGGCTGGATACCGAAGAGCCATCGGCGTGCGCCCTTCGCTTCGTGTCCCAGGGGGGTCAGCACGAGTACGAGCAGGAGGAGCGACAGTCCGTAAATGACCCAGGACAGACGACGTGTGCGGCGGTAGTCCACGGACGCGGCCAATCCGAGCCCGGCAAAGCCGACCAGCGTGGCCAGGAGTTGGGTGCGGATCCCGGAGTCGGTGCCGTTGTCGAGCATGGTCGCGCTCGCGAGCATGGTGAGGCTCAAGGCCACGAGGGCGACCACTGCGGCCAAAAGAAACGTGGTGACAGTACGCATTGTCGATGCCGTTATGGCAGGAAGCACCCGTGGTTCCTGCCGGGAGCCTTGCCGTGGACGCCAAACCTGGAAAGATCAAACCGTCTGCGGGAATCGTCCGCAGACTTCAGTCAGATCGCGATGACCAGCCTCTCCCAAATCCACCCGGGTGCGGGGGCTTCGGAGAGGGGCTGGTCGCCACGGTCTGTCTGCCGGGCCGGACTGGGAGAGGAGCCCAGCCGGCGGGCATGCAAACCGAAACGAGCCGTTATTGTCCCGGGCCGCGTGGCGCCGGTGTGGCGGTGGGATGCAGAGTGCCGCCGACCGGCGTTTGGGGTGTTTCCGTGGCCGCTGTGCCGTGGCTCGGGATGGTCAGCTTTTGTCCCGGGCGCAGCGCGTCCGATTTCAAATGGCTCGCGCGGCGGATTTCAATCCATTTCACCCCGTGTTTGGCGGCGATCCTGGTGCCCGTGTCGCCGGCCTTCACGACGTAGGTCATCATTCCGGAGGGCGTGACGGCGGGGCCATCCCCGGCGCCCGGGTTGGCTCCAGCGGATGCGGCGACGCTGGTGGCGGGAATCTGGAGCGTCTGTCCGACCTTGAGCCGGGTCCAGTTCACGGAGGGATTGGCGGCGACCAGAGCCTTGATGCTGACCCCGTTCTTCTTTGCGATGGTGTCGCCGATGTCGCCCTTGAGCACCTTGTAGTCGCCGGCAGCGGTGGTGGCGGTTGGCGTGGTCGATTCGGGCGTGATGCTCGGGGTGCTGGGCGGCAGCGTGGGCGCGGTGCCCGGGCCCGGGGTGCCCGGCGGCGTGGACCCCGCGGGATTGCCGCCCGGGATCGCCGGCGCGGATCCGAGACTGGGCGGCGCGCCGTTGCCCACCGGCGGCAAGGTGCCGACGGCGTTGTTCGTGGACGGCGAACCCGGTAACGCATTGTCCGGGGGCGCCGCGCTGTAGGGATCGCTGCCGAGCGTGTTGCTGGGCGGTTCCACCTTGGCCTTCTCGTTGCTACAGGCGGTCCAAAGGATGCCGCAGAGCAACATGACGTGGACGGCTCCGATGAAGGAGATGACGTGGAACATGGAACGGCCCTTGGCGCGCTGCTCCAGCAGCGAGCCTTGCGGGGCCAGTGGGTTGGGTGTGCTCATATCAATCGGTTGCGCCAGGCGCATGCTGTGTGGGGACTTGCAGTATCGACGTGCCGCACCCAAGTCTGCCCTCACCAGACCTGGACGCGGAAAGTGGAGCGGGGAAAGGATACGACGAGCCTTCACATCCGGTGAAAGCCGCCACCTCTGCTGAGCTGAACTGCCGAACCGCCGCCGCACCCAGCCGAGATGGGGAGAATTCCGCGCCGCCCGATGCCACCGCCGGCACCGACCACCATCGCCGATTTAGTGGGCGCGGCCAACCCGCGCAAGCAGGGGTGGACCGTACCTGCGCATTTTTTGGCGATGAAATTGCTTGGTGTTGGGGGAATGTGTGCATCAGCGGATTTTCAGCGTGCTCAGGGCGAGCACGGCGCAGAGGATGGCCGCGATGTAGAAG
>JAYTHD010000096.1:0-4177 GCA_043732975.1 Verrucomicrobiota bacterium | reverse complement strand
CGACGCAACTCCCCGGGGTGACGGCGGCGCAGGCGGTATCGCAGGTCACGGGCATCGCCATCTCCCCGGCTCTGGGTGTCGCCGCAGTCGGAGCGTGGAAGTATTTTCACACCGCTTCCCCTCAACGCGCAACGCTGCCCTGGTGGGCGCAGCCGTGGTTTTGGGGCCCGGCAATGGTCGTGGTCCTGCTGGTGTTCGCCAAGGATGCCGCCGGTCCCGTTCTGCCAAAGGTTTTGAAGAAGCCCGTGGATGCCTTGGAGCTTTTTGAGAATAAATTCTCGGCGATTCTCGCCACGGGCGCGGTGATACCGCTGGTGTGGTCGATTTCGCAAGCGCTCGGTACAACCGACGGCGGCGGTGCCTATGCGGGTGCCGGTTTGGCCGCCATCAATTACGGTCCGGTTTTGGGCCTCCTCGCCGTCCCGGTGGCCCTGGTGGCTTATCTGGCGGTGTTTTTGGTTTCACACGTGATCCATGTGCTGATCGTCATGAGCCCCTTCGGCACGATCGATGTCTTTCTGAAATCTGTTCGTCTTTTCTTGATTTCCACCGTGGCGGCGACGTCCCTGGCGAATCCCATGTGGGGAGCCCTGTGGTCCGGACTGATCATTCTCGCGTGCCTGCCGCTCGCCGCGTGGGCGTTTCGCTGGCTGACTTTCGGACATGTGTTTGCGTGGGATCTGGTTACTTTTCATCGGCATCGCCGCCTGCCGACGGTTACCGACAACCGGGCGTTTCTCGTGGAGCGGGTCTCCCGGACGCCCCGTCGGTCCTATGGCTGGCTGTCACGGAATGAAAATGAAAACGGGCGGCTGCAATTTCATTATCGGCCGTGGCTGGTGTTCGCCGTGCGGACGATCAATTTGCCGGAAGGCCGCTATGCGTTGGGACGCGGCTTGATCCAGCCCGAGCTGTTGCGCTGGCAGGGCACGACTCCGGAGGGGGAGTTTCTGGAGGTCCTCGATTTTCCGCCGCGTTACGCCGGGCATGAAAAATTGCTGGGCCAGGCGTACGGGATCACCGAGATCCGCGACGTCGGCATTCGGGCCATGTGGGCTTGGATTCGCGCCCGACTGACCGGGAAAGCCAGCGAATCGGCGCCGCTGGAGGTGGGGACGGCCAATTCCCCGGCAGCGTAATTCAGCGGGCCTTTGGCCGGGTGTCAGTTCGTTGGTTTTGCAGGGAGCGGGGGCGCGATCGGCTCGAGGGTCAGCGGGTCGCGCAGAGGGATTTCGGTGATCTTGCCCGAGGCGAGGGCTTCGAGTCTCACGGGGTGATCCGGATGTCCCTTGGCAATCTCGTCCCGCTGGCCAACGATCAATATGACCGCCTGTTCGGGGTGGAGGTGCCGGGTCGCGACCCGCTGGACGTCCGCGGCGGTGACCGCTTCCACCCTCCCACGCCAGGTGTGCCAGTAGTCCGGTTGCCGGGCAAAGCGACCGGTGAATTCGTCCCCGGCAAAAGTGGCGGCGATCTTGCCTTTGGTGTTGAAACTCTCCGAAAAACTGTCCACGAAACTGCGCTTGGCGGTTTGCAATTCTTCGGCCGTGACAGCGGTCGTACGGATGCGGTTCATCTCCTCCAGAATGATGCTGGCCGCATAGACGACGGTCCGGGACTTCGATTGAAACGAGGCAGTGAACGGCCTGGCGAATTCGATGCCTCCGGGGAACTGGCTCGAGGCGCCGTAAGCGAGTCCTTCATCACTGCGGACGCGGTTCATGATTCTTGAAGTGAATCCGCCACCGCCAAGGATGTCGTTCATGATCTGGATGGCGATGAAATCCGGGTCGTCCCGCTTCACACCCGTGAGCAACACCGAGACGCGTCCCTGATTGACGTCCTTGTTCACCCGATAGACGCCGGGCGGGGCAAGGGCGCCATCCGCGGGAATGGGTGGTGGCGTTTCTCCCGGGAATGGCCAGTTGCCGAAGAGTTTTTCCAGGGCGTCGATCATTTGCGGGCGTTGAAAATCACCGTTCACGGCCACCACGAAATTTCCCGGATGAAACCATTTGCGGTGGAACGCGCGAAGGTCGTCGGGACTCAACGATTCGACGGACTTGGACGTCATGAATCGGTTGGCCCAGAATCCCGGCCCGTAGCTCAGGTACGATTCTTCGCGGGCCTCGATATCGGCGGAGTCATCGTTTCGCCGCTGCATTCCCTGGATGACCTGCTGGCGGTAAAGGTTGAATTTGTCCGGCTGAAATCTCGGAGTGGTGAGCACTTCGCGCAACAGGGACATGCCTTCGACAAGGTCCTTGGAGAGCAGATTCAAACTGACGACGCCCTGTACGTCGCCGATGCCTGAATTGAGATCTGCGGCCAGGAAGGCGAGGCGCTCCTCCAATTGTTCCGCCGTTTTTTCGGCAGTGCCACCGCGGGCCAGCAGGTGCCCGGTGAAATCCGCCAATCCAGCTTTGCCCGCCGGCTCCAGATAGCTGCCGCAGCGCACCAGAAGGCTGATGTTTACCAGCGGAAGTTCGCGGTCCGGCACCAGGTAGGCGACGGGTCCGGACTTCAGGGCGACCCGGTAATCCGCCGGATTCGGTGGCTCGTATTTGAGTTCTGGAAAGGTGAGTTTCTCCGGCCGATCGGGAATCTCCGCCGCGCGCAGGGCGGCGGCGGCGGAGGCGGAGGCCAGTAAAGACACGCCCAGCAGCAGGCGGAAGAGCAAAGGGGAATTCATGGTGAATCAGCGGAAGGAAGCGGGCGGGGGGTTATTTCCTTTCCAGTTCGCGGATACGTTCCGCGAGCTTTTTCCGGAGGATCGTCTGGAACTGCTGCCGTTTGGGATCGGCGGTGGCACTTTGCGCCTCCAGAGTGGCGAGCGTGGTCTTGAGTTTCGCCAGGTCCTTTTCCTCACCGAGAGCGGCGATGACCCGGCGGATGACCGGGAGCTGATCCGGGGCGAGACCGGCAAGGTCCGGGTCCGCCGTGCCCACACCCGTGCCGGCTTTGCGGGTGTAGATCGCCACCGCCCGGTTTTCCTTGGTGAGGTATTTGCCGAGCACCCGCTGCACGTCCTCGACCGTGACGGCTTGGATTTTTGCCCCGCCTTCGTTCACTTCGCGCCAGGAACCGAGGCCTTCGTTTTGCAGGAGGTTGATGAAAATCGGAAAATTCGACGACAACTTGCGGTATTCGCTGGCGGCAAATTGGTTTTTGACCTTCTGCAATTCCTCCGACGGAATGGGTTCGGTGCGGAGTTTCTCCAATTCGGCGTAGACGGCCCGCTCGACTTCCTCCGGCGGGTGGCCCTCTTTCACCTCGGCCCCCAATTCGAAGACGCCCGCCCATTTTCTCGAATCCTGAGCGGCGAAGACTTCGGTCGCGACTTCCCTGCCGAGGACCAATCCCTTGTAGAGTCGACCGGTGCGTCCGTTCAAAAGTTGCTGGAGCACGTCGAGCGCATAGCTGTCCTTGTGCTGCATTGCCACGGTGCGCCATTGGATTTCAATCTGCGGATTCGTTTCCGCCTCGGCCAGGTAGCGTTTTTCCGCCTGCGAGGGGATTTCCAGCGTGGTGACCTCCGGGGGTGGTTGCGTCCCTGCGGGAAGGCGATCGAAATAACGGTGGACCAGGGCTTCGGCGTCCGCAGGGACGAAATCGCCCACGAGGATCAGGGTGATGTTCCGGGGTTGGTAATAAAGGCTGAAGAACTCATCGGCCTGTGCCTTGGAGATGGCGGGGATGTCGCTCGGCCAGCCGAGCACCGGCCAACTGTACGGATGGGCATCCCAGACCAGCGCGTTGAATTGTTCCTGGAATTTGCCGGTGGGTCGCGACTCCGTGCGCATGCGGCGCTCCTCGAACACCACGTCCCGTTCGGCATAAAACTCGCGGAAGACCGGGTGCGACAGCCGTTCGCTTTCCATCCACGCCCAAAGTTCCAGCTTGTTGGCGGGGACGTTGATGAAGTAGCCGGTCATGTCCTCGGTGGTGAACGCATTCATCCCGGAAGCACCGGCCGTCGTGTAGACGCGGTCGAATTCGTTTTTCACCATCAGCGAGCGCTGCTCGTCCAGCAGCTTCTTGAACTGGGCGTCGAGTTCCTTGTAACGCTCGCTCTGGCTCTCCGGGGAGGTGATATCGTCGGTTTCTCCGCGGCGCAGCTTGGCCCGCAGCAGCACTTCCTCCTGGCGCATCTGGTCGCGGACCCGTTCCTGTTCGG
>JAYTHD010000095.1:0-5369 GCA_043732975.1 Verrucomicrobiota bacterium | reverse complement strand
TCGATGACCGACCCATTCCGGAGGTAGGTCCGGCCGCGGGGGAGTCGATTGGCGTAGTCACTGTACGCTTCCAGATTGTCGCACCAGGCCAGCCCCCAGAAGCTTTTCGCGATGGCTCGACCCACGGGTTGCACGGGTGAAAGGGGTTGCCCCTGTTTGGCCATTTTCTTGGCGGTCTGGGCGGCTTTCTGACGTCGCTGGGCGACGGAGACATAGGGGCGGAAGGAGTACCAGGACATAAAGTTGGGGGCGAGGGGTCAGGAGGTAGGTAATGAGTGTGGGAGCCAATCGGCGAGATCAGGTGTTGTCGTCCCCGGCAGAATGCCAGTCGAGGGCCACAAATTTCAATAACTCATCGTTCGACATTTCCGTGAGCAGTTTTTCAGCGCCACCATCCGCGCCGAGAACGGATTCGGCCAGCTGTTTTTTTTCCTGCAGCATCCGGTCGATCCGTTCCTCAATGGTGCCGCGGCAGACAAACTTGTGAACGAGCACGTTCTTCCGCTGGCCAATGCGGTACGCGCGATCCGTCGCCTGGTTTTCAATCGCCGGATTCCACCAGCGATCAAAATGAATGACGTGGCTGGCCGCCGTCAGGTTGAGGCCGGTGCCGCCAGCTTTGAGTGAGAGCACGAAAAATGGCGGGCCATCGTCCCGCTGAAATTCGGCGACGCGTTGCTGTCGTTGCGGGATGGGTGTGCTGCCATCCAGGGTCAGACCGGACCGTCCAAAGCGGGGCGCCAAAAAGGCCACCAGCGGCAGGGTCAATTCGCGGAATTGGGTGAAGACGAGCACCTTTTCCTGACGGGACGCCATTTCCTCAACCAACTGGGCGAGGCGTTGGAATTTGCCACTTTCCTCCGGAGGGTACCCGCCCATCCCGGTCCATTGCGACGGGTGATTGCAGATTTGTTTGAACCGCATCAGATACGACAATACCAGGCCGCGCCGCTGGATGCCGTCGACGGAATCTTCGAGTCGTTCCGCCAGTTCCCGCACGCTTTTCTCATAGAGCGCGGCCTGGGGCTTCGTCAGCGGGCACCACGCGGTCAGTTCGGTTTTGTCCGGCAGATCGGAGATCACCGTGCGGTCCGTCTTCAGTCGCCGCAGGAGATACGGACGCACGAGACGTCGCAACGAACTGAAGTCGGGTGAGGCGGATTTCTGGATGCCTTTGACGAAGCGGGAGAACTCGGGGCCGTTCCCCAGCAGGCCGGGATTGAGGAAATCGTAGAGCGACCAGAGATCGCTCAGGCGGTTTTCAATGGGCGTGCCGGAGAGGGCGATCCGGGCGCGGGAACGCAGCCGCTTGAGGGCGCGCGTCTGGCGGGCGCCGGGGTTCTTGATGGCCTGGGCTTCGTCGATCACCAGGACGTCCCAGGTGTAGGTTTTCAACCACGCCAGTCGAAGGGTTTGCCCATAGGTCGTGACGAGAAGGTCCAGGTCGCGGAGGAATCGGCCGGCCGCCGCCTCGGTGCGCCATTCTTCCGTGGGCGTTTCCGACGGGTGCGCCAGGCCCACGCGCAAGGACGGCGCAAAGCGGGCCAGTTCGTTTTTCCAATTCCCCAGCAGGGAGGCGGGAACGATCAGCAGCGAGGGTGTGGGCGGAGATTTTTCGTTGGCCTTGGCGCTGGCGTTGCGAGCGGGCGGCCGCGGACCGTGTTTCAAACGGAGCAGCAGGGCGATCACTTGGATGGTCTTGCCCAAGCCCATGTCATCGGCCAGGCACGCGCCGAAGCCAAGACTTTGCAGGAACCACAGCCATTCGGAACCGGTGACCTGATAGGGGCGCAGCGAAGCCTGCAACTGGCCGTCCCGCTGGTGGTCCCAGGTGACGGACGACGCCGGTGAGCGGTCCGGCTGATTCAGCCGTTGAAGAGTTTCCTGCAGCCAGCCACCCGCAGTCACCTCGGACCAATCCGCGGTGGCGGCCATTTCTTCCGTGCCGGCGCTGAGGCGATCGCCGTGAGGAAGGCCGGAGATCAGACGCATGCCGTCGAGAAACGAGACGCCGTCGCGACCGACCTCGCGCTGCACGGAGCGCCAGTGTTTCAGGACGGACTGAAGTTTTTCCGAATTCGCCTCCACCCATTGGCCCCGCAATTGCACGAGCCCGGTGCCGGCGGCCAGCAGTTGTTGCCATTCCTCCTCCGTGAGCGGTTCGCCGCCGAGCGAGGTCTCGACGGAGAAGTTCAGCAGGGTGTCCAGGCCGAGCATGGCCGGGGGGTTGCCACCCACGCGGACTTGAACCGTAGGACGGGGGCCGCGCCCGCCTTTCCACCAGTCCGGGATCCGGGTGACGATGCCGGATTGTTCGATGACGCTGACTTCGCGCAGAAACGAATAGGCCTCTGTGGGCGTCCACGCCTGCGGTTGAAAGACCCGTCGGGAATCGAGCAATTCACGCACCCACGGGCTCTTTTCGCTGGCGCGCTGGACGGGCTCCAACAGGGAGCGGAGGGCGGCCTGGTTTTGCGTGCCGGCATATTCCTGAAGTGCGCGAGCGAGGGGCAGGTGCACCGGCTTTTCGTTCGCGGAGAGCCGATGCGTATAGGTCGCGAGGAACGCAAACGGTGTGCCCGGCGTGCGTTTATTCTCCGCGAGATGAAACGTGACTTTCCCTAAAAACGACAGCGCGGGAAACTGCACCTGGAGCCACTTTCGGTGACCCTGACCGGCGCGGATCTGTTCGCCCAGGTGCCGCCCCAGTTCCTCCCACAAGCGGGCGAGGATCTCCGGCGACGCGTATTCAGCACCAGGCATGGCGGGCAGGCGCAGCAGGAGTTCCGGAAACGCCTCAGCCGGAGCGGCCAACGGTGGGACATTCTCGCCTTCTGGAACTTCCGGCGAATGGGCGAGGCTTTCCAAATAGCGGAACGCGTACTCGCGCCAGAAAAGGGCGGCGGGCATTGCTGCCAGTTCGCTCGTCGCGCAGAGGGCCAAAGCCAGCAAACCGGCCGCGGAGGATTCGGAGAACGCGTCCATCCACGGCGCGCGGACCCGGGTGGGTTCCGCTCCGGGCGCCGCCGCGGCTTCCGGGACGCCGGGGACGTGGAGGCGACCTTGAGGAGAGAGGACGAGTGAGAGATCCATGCCGCGCGAGCCGAGAGACTGATGAACCCCTCGATCTTGGCAATGGTGGAACCCTCATGAAATGAACTCGTGTATGAGTGGTGTTCATGCGAATCACAAAAGCGTTGAAGGTGGAAAAACCTGTCAATCGATTGCGGTGGATCGGTGAATGCGGCTTGCTGGACTTCGACGATGGATAGCCTGCTGCTTCGCACAAGACTCGACGCGTTTTATCGGGAGGTTTGCGCCGTGATCGTCGATAAACAAAATCCCGTCACCGGCCTCCTGCCCGCAAGCACGGCGATCACGGGCCACGGGAACTACCGCGATGCCTGGGTGCGGGACAATGTGTACAGCATTCTCGCGGTCTGGGGCCTGGGCCTGGCCTACCGGGGGCTCGATCACGATGCTGGACGGGGCCACGAACTCGAACAACGGACCGTCCATCTGATGCGCGGGCTGCTCCGTTCGATGATGGCGCAGGCCCACAAGGTCGAGGCTTTCAAAGCGTCGCGGCACCCCCGCGATGCCTTGCATGCGAAATACGACACGGCGACGGGAAACACCGTGGTCGGGGATTGTGATTGGGGACACCTGCAGATCGATGCGACCTCGGTCTATCTCCTGATGTTGACGCAGATGATCAGCTCCGGGCTGAACATCATCTGGACTCTCGACGAGGTCGCGTTCATCCAGAATCTCGTCTACTACATTGAGCGAGCGTATCGGACCCCGGATTACGAGATCTGGGAACGGGGAGCGAAGACCAACAGCGGCAGCGTGGAACTTAACGCGAGTTCCATCGGCATGGCCCAGGCGGCCTTGGAAGCCCTGAGTGGCTTCAACCTCTTCGGAGCCCGGGGCTCCCACACGAGCGTCATTCACGTCTCGCCGGACAACATTGCGCAATCGAACATCACGTTGAGTTCGATGCTTCCCCGCGAATCCAATTCGAAAGAGGTCGATGCCGCCCTGCTCAGCGTCATCGGCTACCCGGCCTTCGCGGTCTACGATGAGGCGCTGCGCGACAAGACCCGCGACAAGATCCTCGCGACGCTGGAAGGACCCTACGGACTGAAGCGGTTTCTCCGGGACGGCCACCAGACGGTGCTCGAAGACGAAGGCCGGCTCCACTATGAGCAGGAGGAACTCCAACGATTTGAAGACATCGAGAGTGAATGGCCGCTCTTCTTTGTTTATCTCTATCTGGACGGGATTTTTCGGAGCGATGACGTGGCCGCGGTCCTTTACGAAAAGAAGTTGGAAAGCCTGACCGTAGAACAGAACGGCGAAAAACTGCTGCCAGAACTCTACTACGTCCCCGGAGAATCGATCGCGCAGGAAAAAGCCAACCCGGGAAGCTCGAAGCGGCTTCCGAACACCAATGTTCCTCTGGTCTGGGCGCAGTCGCTCTATCTGCTCGGGCGCATGATCCGTGCGGGCGTTTTGCGCCGCGGAGATATTGACCCCCTCGGCCGCCGCCGCCATAAACGGCCGCAAAACCCGGTCGTGCAGATCCTCTTTCTCGCCGAGGACGAAGCGTTGCAGCGTGAGTTGGCAGCGCAGGGAGTCCTGACCGAAACTCTGAAGGACATCGAGCCCGTGGTGGCCTTCCTGCCGGAGGAAATTGCGAAGGCGCACGGTGCGGTCGGAACGAGTGCGCGACTCGGCTTGAGCGGACGCAACGCGCGTGCGTTGAAGAGTCTCACCACCAGCCGGTTCTATCGGCTCGACGGCATCACCGTGGTTCCGCTGGCTTCCTTCTTCCTCGAGCGGGATTTCTTTCTTGCCTATGACATCAACTTCCTGACCCGGCGGTTTGAAGGCGAGCTGGCGTACCTGCACCGCAACTGGTCGGAAAAAGGGCGTCCGACGGTGACGGTTCTGTTGACTCACGCACTCTTGAAGGGCGAGCGAAGCGCCTTTTTCTCGCTGGCGCGAAGGATTGCCGAGGGAGAAGTCACCGGAATTCCGGTCCGGCAAGGGCGGCTCGTGGAGCTGCTTCCCACCGGATCTTTTGCGCGCCTCGACGGCACTCGCTGTCAGCCTGGGGCTTCGTCGTCGGTTCAGGCATTGCTGAAACAGCAATCGCATCTTCCGGTGCCCGGGAAATCCAATCCGCTAAGCGCCCATTCCCTGCGTGAAATCGAATGCGCCGCAGAACGCGGGCTTTTTGCCACCCTCACGACGACCGGAAATCTTTACGAGCAACTGGAAATCATCGCGGTGCTGCTTTCGACGCGAGGTCTCGACGAAAAGATTGCACTGCCTTCGGGCGAGACATCGCTCCGGGAGCT
>JAYTHD010000094.1:0-6130 GCA_043732975.1 Verrucomicrobiota bacterium | reverse complement strand
GCGCGATCCTGGTGGATGGCCAGTCCGGATTTGAAGCCGCGGCCCCGGCAGTGCCGGTTGCCCGGGTTCGGAATACAGTGGGTGCCGGGGATGCGTTGTTGGCGGCGGCGATTTTGGCGATGGTGCGCCGCGAGCCACCCGCGGTTTGGTTGTCGACCGGATTGAGGACTGCGGCCGGCGCTGTTCGGCTGGCACCAGGAGAATTGCCCCGACGGAGAATCCCGGGACGCCCGAATCCGGGCGCTGTTCGTCCGGCAAGCAAAGTTTTAGGGTAACACGGGGCCGGGTTCCCCGTAGAAATTCACGGATCGCCCATCGGTCTCAGCTTTCGTTGGTGGTGGGAACCGCCATTGTGCGCGGCGTGCCTGCCTTCGGCTTTGAGACGGAGGGCGAACCGGATTTCGCCGCCATGTTTTCTGATCATGAATCCGTCCGTGAGGCTGCGCCTGTGGCCGACGCCCCAACCCGGTCTGTCGCCGATGACAAGGAACGCACCGCCGCGGCCGCTTCGGTGGACTTGCTGACCCCTCTGCGGGAAATCTGGGGCTACACCGGTTTTCGTCCGCACCAGGAGGAGATCATTCGCGCCACCCTGGCGGGCCGCGACACGGTGGCGCTGTTGCCCACCGGCGGGGGTAAGTCGTTGTGTTTTCAGCTGCCGGCGATAGTGCGTCCCGGCTTGACGGTGGTGATTTCACCCTTGATCGCGTTGATGAAGGATCAGGTGGACCAATTGCATGCCAACGGGGTGGCAGCGACGTTTCTCAATTCGTCGCTGGAAGAGCCGGAGCGCAAGGCCCGCTGGCGCGCCCTCAACGGACGGGAGTACAAACTGCTCTACGTGGCGCCGGAACGGCTGTTCGCCGGAGAAGGCGGGATCCGGGAGGCCTTGCGTCGCTGGGGGGTGTCGAGCGTGGCCGTCGATGAAGCCCATTGCATCAGTGAATGGGGGCACGATTTCCGCCCGGAGTATCGGCAGTTGGCCAACCTCCGGGAATTCCTGCCCGACGTGCCGTTCCTGGCCCTGACGGCGACCGCGACCGAGCGGGTGCGTGAGGACATGGTTCGTGCGCTGCGGTTGAAGGACCCCTTGGTGTCGATCGCGAGTTTTAACCGTCCGAACCTCACCTACCGGGTGCAGCCGCGGAAGCAGGGGTACCGCCAGGTGTTGGATCTCGTGCGAGCCCGGGCCCGGGAGACGGGCATCGTTTACTGTTTCAGCCGGGCGGGCGCGGAACGTTTGGCGGAGCAGTTGCGGGAGGACGGCGTGGCGGCGGCGGCCTACCATGCCGGACTGGACAAGACGGAGCGGGACCGCAACCAGGAGCGTTTTCTACGGGACGAAATCCGGGTCATCTGCGCGACCATTGCCTTTGGCATGGGCATCAACAAGCCCAACGTCCGCTTCGTCATTCACCACGATTTGCCGAAAAATCTGGAGGGGTATTATCAGGAGACGGGACGTGCCGGCCGTGACGGATTGCCGGCCGATTGTGTGTTGTTGTGGTCCGCCGCGGACGTGGTGAAGCAAACCGAATTTATCAAGGAGAAACCGGCCGAGGTGGAACGTCGGATTGCGACCACCCAGTTGCAGCAAATGGCCCAGTTTGCGGAGATTCGCGGGTGCCGTCGCTGCACGCTTCTGGCCTATTTTGGCGAGGAGTTTCCCGAGGCGCAGTGCGGCGCCTGTGACAATTGTCTCGAGCCCCGCGCCACGTATGACGGCACGCTTTCCGCCCAGAAATTCCTTTCGTGCGTGGTGCGCATCCAGCAGAAGGGCGGCTTTGGCATGGGACTCAACCATGTGGTCGCCGTGCTCACCGGCGCGGACACGGAGAAGATCCGACAGTTGGGACATGAAACCCTGACGACCTATGGCATCGGCAAGGATCAACCGCGGGAAGCCTGGTCGGCGGTGGGGCGGGAGTTGATTCGAATGGGATTCCTGCGGCAGGATCCGGATCGCTTCAACGTGCTGGAATTGACGGAGTCGGGACGGGCGGCCCTGAAGGACCGGCGGATCGTTCAATTGACCCGGCCGATGGCGGCGCCGGCGACAACCGTGGCCAGTCGGCCTGGAGATATCGATTGTGATCCCGTCCTGTTTGAGCGCCTGCGCACCCTGCGCAAACGCCTGGCGGATGAACGGGCGGTGCCCGCTTACGTGATCTTCGGGGACACCTCGCTGCGGCTGATGGCCCGGCTGTACCCGATGGACCTGGAGTCGATGTCCCGGATCAGCGGTGTGGGTGAACGGAAGCGCGCGGATTTCGGCGCCGCTTTTGTGGCGGAGATTGCCACGCATGTGGGCAATTATGGCAAGCAAACCTTCTCCACTCCGCTTCCGCCCCCGGAGTCGACGGCGCGAGCGGCGGCGAAATCCCGCGGCGAACTCCTGACGAGCACCGTGATGGAAACACTCCGGCAATTCCGGGCCGGCATTGCGCCGGAAACAATCGCCGAAGACCGCGGGTTCACGCCCGGCACCATCTTTGGACACCTCGCGGCAGCGATGGAAGCGGGTGAGACCGTCGACGTTGCCCGCTGCCTGAGCGACGCGGACGCGGCAGCCATTGCGACCGCGGCGGAGCAGGGTGATGGGTCGGAGCCGGGCATGAGACCCATCTTCGAAAAGTTGGGCGGTCGCTTGGACTACGGCCGGATCAAGCTCTGGCTGGCGAGCCAAAAGCCGAAGTGAATTTGCAGAAATACGTCGCCGGAACCCGCCGGACGTCTAGGCTGCCCTAGGCGATGGCAATCACCGCGCTTTCGTTCGTCGGTGGCAACGGATGGATTTGTGGGTCGCGAAAACCGGCGTCGGTGAGCATCTGGCAATATTCGGCGAACGAGTAGGCGTCACCGGCCGGGGTGGTGCCGAGCATGATCAGGCTGAAGCTCGCAGCTGCGGGCGGGGTGATCCGGTCTTCGTTCGGCACGAATTCGACAATCACCACCTGGCCTCCCGGACGCAGGGCGGCGTGCAGGCGGCGGAGGAAGCCGGCGCATTCGGCGGCGCTGAAATGATGCAGGAAATTGGGAACGAGGACGGCGTCGTAGCCGCTGCCCAGTTCCACCGTAAACGCATCGCCAACAATTTTGCTGAAGCGATTCAGGATTCCGGCGGCCCGGGCATTTTCCTCGGCGATGGCCAGCACCGATTCCCAGTCGAGCGCCACCAGATGAGCCCGCGGGTTGGCTTGCGCAAAGGCAATCCCGTACGCGCCGTGGCTTGCGGAGATGTCGAGCACCCGGGTGTCGCGATCCGGATCCAAGGGAACCAGAGCCGCCGCACCCTGGGCCGCCGGACCCATCATGGGTCCCATGGCCTGCGCAAATTCAACCCAAGCCGGATGGTTCGGTGCCGTGGTGCCATGTTCCGAGGTGTGGAGGCGCCCGAGGCGAATCGTGTTGGCCAGTTCGGTAAAGGCTTCCGTGAGTCCGGGCGCCAGCAGGAAATTCACGGCGTTGCCAAAATACGCGGGCGAGGCCTTGTCGAGGAAGGTGGCCGAGGACGGCGTCAGGGCGTACTGCGATCCATTCTTGGTGAGGAACCCGAGAATGGTCAGGTTGTCGCAAAGGATCCGGATGCCTCGTTCCGGGCAATCGCAACGCGCGGCAATTTCTGCGGCCGTCGACGGCGTGCCGCCGATGGTGGTGAACACGCCCAAATCGATCGCCGCCTTCAAGGCCCCCGTCTTCTGGTACGCATTGATGGTTTCAAAGAAGAGTTGCGGAGACGCCGGGGATCCTGGGTCTGACATAACGATGAGAGTTGCTGCTTTCGCCAATAACGGTTCACTTCTGCTTAGTGTTGGGAAGTGCTGGTCGAATCAAAATGGACGGAAAGAAAGTCGCACTCTGAGAGCAGGGGATCAAGCCCCCAGCAATTCCTCAATCTTGAGGGCAATGTCGCCCGACTTCATCAGCGATTCGCCGACGAGAATGGCCCGGGATCCGCACTGCCGCAGACGTTCCACATCGGCGCGGGTGTGGATTCCGCTTTCGGCGACCAGGAGACGGCCGGTGCTGGATCCGTCGGCGGCCGTGTGTACCCGGGCCGCCAGACGCTCCGTGGTGCCGAGGTCGACCCGGAAGTTCTTGAGGTCGCGGTTGTTCACCCCGACCAGGCGGGCGCCGCTGCGCAGAGCCCGCTCCAGTTCTGCTTCGTCATGAACTTCCACGAGCGCGGTCAAGCCCGCGGCGTCGGCCAGAGCGTGAAAATGGGACAGTTGTTCATCGGAAAGGATGGCGACGATGAGCAGGATGGCGTCGGCCCCGCCTTCAATGGCTTCAAGAATCTGGCGCTCATCGATGATGAAATCCTTGCGCAGAAGGGGCAGGGAAACGGCCTGGCGAATGGAGCGCAAATAGTCGAGTGAGCCCTGGAAGAATTTCTCGTCGGTCAGCACCGAAAGGCAACTGGCACCCGCGGCTTCGTATTCGCGGGCAATGCGGACGGGGTCGAAGTCAGTGCAGATCACCCCGAGCGAGGGGGACGCCTTTTTCACTTCCGCAATCAGGCCGACGTCGCCCCGGCGCGGTTGCTTCAGGGCGCCGAAGAAATCGCGCACTCCGGAGCCTCGCGTCACCAGCGCGGACCAGAGCTGTTGGGGGCTCACCGGCCCGGGCGGCAGGCGCGCGATCTCCAACTGCTTTTGCCGGACAATCGTTTCGAGAATGGTGCTCATGGGCGGGGCCCGTTGGAAGTCGAAAGCAATCGGGGCGGCGTCCTAATCTTCCTCGTCCTTGAGGCCGGGGATGCGTTTCAACGGGCAACCGGCGCGCAGCCAGCCGTTGACGTAAGGATCCAACTCGCCGTCCATGACGCCCTGAACATCGCTGGTCTGGACGCCCGTGCGCAGATCCTTGACCAGGCGATACGGCTGGAAAATGTAGCTGCGGATCTGGTTTCCCCAACTGACGCTGCCTTTTTCGCCGTAGAATTTATCCATGTCCGCCTTCGCCTGATCGAGCCGCAGCGCAAACAGTTTCGAGACGAGCATCTTCATCGCGGTGGCCTCATTCTGCACCTGACTGCGCTGGGCCTGGGAGGCGGCGACGAGGCCCGTGGGCAAGTGGGTCAGACGCACGGCGGTTTCCACCTTGTTCACGTTTTGGCCACCTTTGCCGCCCGAGCGAAAGGTGTCGCGCAGCAATTCGCTTTTGGGAATCACGATATCGGCCTCCGCCAGATCGTCGATTTCCGCGATGACATCCACGCTGCTGAAGCTGGTGTGACGGCGTTTGTTGGCATCGAAGGGGGAGATGCGCACCAGTCGATGGACGCCCCGCTCCGCCTTGCAAAAGCCGTAGGCGTTTTCGCCCTCCACCCGAAAACTGACGCTCTTCAAGCCCGCCGAGTCGCCGGGCAACGCATCGGTCACCTCCCATTTCCAGCCGCGCAAATCGAACCATCGGCCGTACATGCGCGACAGCATTTCCGCCCAATCCTGGGCCTCCGTGCCACCCGCGCCGGATTGGATACTGAAGATGCAGTTGCGTGCGTCGTGCGGTCCGGTGAGGAAAACGGTCAGTTCGAACCGTTCCGCGTCCCGCAGCAGGGCCGCGAGTTCGGCGTCGGCTTCCGCCTGCACGGCCTCCTGGCCCGCGACGTTTTCCGCCTCGCCCAGTTCGAGCAGGACGCGGGTATCCGCCAGGCGTTGCTCGAGTTTCAGCTGGGGTTCGAGGCGTTTTCTCAGGCCGTTGATCTCGTCGATGACCTTGCGGGCGGCGTCGGCGTTGTTCCAAAAGGTGTCGCCGCTCATCTGCGATTCGCCCTCGGCGACGCGTTTCTGCAATTGCGGGACGTCGAGAAACTTCCGCAACCCCGCGAGCTTGCCGGCGAGCGACTCCAAATTTGCCCGAGTGACTTCAAACATATACCTGAGCCTGCCACTAACGGGGTCGCGGTGGGGGGCGTCAAATGGGGTATCTGGTCGGTTGCGGTGCCGGGGCGGGTGGTCGGGTGGTGGAATCGGAGAGAATCTCAAAAGAAGGGACAAAGAAGGGACAGGTGAATTATTGAAATTCACTCAAGCAACGCTTCAGCAGTTGGTTCAATCGCACCCGGGAACGCAAGGGCACGCTGTGGGAGGAACGCTTCAAGAGCATCCTGGTGGAGGGTGCGGGC
>JAYTHD010000093.1:0-15566 GCA_043732975.1 Verrucomicrobiota bacterium | reverse complement strand
AGCCCCCGGCCCGTGGTCGAGCAATCCTATCAGGTCGCCCTGAATCTGCTCTTCCCCAACAAGCAGGCCCAGGACGAGTATCAGGTTCATCCCCGTCATCTGGAATTCGTGGAGAAGATGCGCCAGCACTGGCAGCGAGTGGTGGTGTACGATTTCGACGGCCCCCAGTAACCCGCAGCCCGTGGGTTCAAGTGGTGTATGCGCCAGGAACCCCTCGCCAACCGCCAGGCTCGCACCACGCGGATCATCGCCGCGCTGCGGATCGCCTATCCGAATGCGCATTGCGAGCTGGATTACTCCAATCCGCTCGAACTGCTGATCGCGACCATCCTGTCCGCCCAGTGCACGGACAAACAGGTCAACCTCGTCACCGCGCGATTGTTTCAAAAGTATCGGAACGCCGAGGACTACGCCCAGGCGGATCCGGATCAACTGTCGGCGGACATTCGACAGATCGGGCTCTTCCGCAACAAGGCCCGTTTCATTCAATCCTGCTGCCGTACCCTGATCGAGAAGCACGCCGGCAGCGTGCCGCGGGACATGGCGTCGCTGACAGCCCTCGCCGGCGTCGGACGGAAGACCGCCAACGTCGTCCTGGGAAACGCCTTTGACATCAGCGAAGGCGTCGTCGTCGACACCCACGTCGCCCGGTTGTCGGAGCGATTGAAACTGAGTTCGCGTCGATCACCGGAAGACATCGAAAAAGATCTCCAGCAGCTGGTTTCGCCTGCGGATTGGACGCAGTTCAGTCATTGGCTGATCTGGCATGGCCGTCGCCGCTGCCGGGCCCGCAATCCCGATTGTGCCGCCTGCGAAATCCGCGGCGATTGTCCGTCGAAGGATTCCTTTTAGGGACCTGTCCGGCGACGTTAACGCACTACCACATCCCACACCTTGGTCCGCTTCGCCTTACCCTTCGGCCCATCCACCGAAAGGGTCACAATGTATTCGCCGGACTTTTCATAGGCATGCACCGGATACCGTTCATCCGAGTAGGTGCCATCGCCGAATTCCCAACGCCAGGAAGTCACGGGTCCTACGGAGACATCCCGGAAGGCCACCAGCCGGCGGTCCATGTCGACGACTTGAAAAGTCCAGTCCGCCGCTAGCGCCGGCCGCAGACTCGCCTCCATCGGCATCAGGCGAAAGGCCACCAGATCCGACGCATCCCCGTACATCGTGGTCTTGTGGGACAGATTCCAGAAACCCCGATAGGACGCGCTTTTTTCATCGTCGTAATCCAGCACCGCCCAAGACATGCCGATGACCTTGTTTTCCCAAAGTCGGCTCTCCACGGATCGTTCCGGCCCTTCATAGGCGGCGTAGTCAAACGGGGTGATATAAAACTCCAGCACCAGCTTCCCGCTCTCGCCCGGCTGAAAATAATAATCATAGGCCGCATTCGCATAGGGCAACTTCTTGATCCACGGCTGGCAACCCCAGACCATCGCCCAGTCCTTGTCCAACGCGGGCGTGAAAATGTGATAATTCTGTGCGTGGACGCCATGAAAGCTGAAATGCGCCTCGTTCAAGTCGTAGCCCTTTATCGGGTGCCGTTGCTTGATGAACGGCCCACCGGAAAGATCCCCGTCCACCACCAATTCGAAGATGTCATTGTGCAAATCGGGGCGGCGGAAATCCCAATAGTTGTCGTAGGCCTCGTAGAGAAAGTAGAGCCGATTGAGTCCCGGAACCCAACCGACCCTGACCTTCACGTCGAGATCCTTCCGGTCCATGGGTGTCTGGTTGACCGTGTCCTTGAGCTGATCCATGCCGATCGCATAACTTTCCGGAACGATCGCCCAATCCTCCACCTTGCCGTCGATCCGGGGAATCTGGTTGGCGGGAAACTGGAACACCTTGAACTCCACGCCGGGACGCTCGAGCGCCCTGGCGCCCGGCAATCCCAGGAAAAAGTGGAACAGCAGAAAGATCGCAACTGCTCGCGGGAATGGTGATTTCAAGCAGGCACCATGCCGCCGGAACCAAGGCGTCGTCAAAGCTGTTCCGAAGCACTTCACAGAATTGCTGTTTGCCGGTGACTGGGTACTCTGGCGCCATGAATTCTCCGGCCGAGAAGCACGTGTCGTATATTCCGGATCAAACGGGACTGCGCGAACTGACCTTGCGCAGCGTCATCACCGGGACGCTGCTGGGAATTCTTTTCGGGGCGTCGTCCCTCTTCCTGACCTTGAAAGTGGGACTCACCGTCAGCGCGAGCATCCCGGTGGCGGTGATTTCCATGGCGCTGTGGCGAACCCTCGCACAGGTCTTCCCTGTCCGGGACGGAAGCATTCTCGAACACAATATTGCCCAGACTGCCGGTTCCGCGGGCGAATCACTGGCGTTCGGCGTGGGCGTGACGATGCCGGCGATTCTGATCCTGGGTTTTGATCTGGAAATGACGCGCGTGCTGGTGGTGGCGCTACTGGGTGGGCTCCTGGGAATCCTGCTCATGATTCCGCTTCGGCGGGCATTGATCGTGCAACAACACGGGATCTTGAAATATCCCGAGGGCACGGCCTGTGCGGAGGTCCTGAAAGCCGGCGCCAGCGCGGAGTCCATCGCGGCGGCCGCCCCGGAACATCAGCAGGAGGCCCGCAAAGGCGGCGTCAACGCCAAGACCATCTTCGCCGGATTGATCATCGGTCTCGTCTACAATGTCCTGAGTCGTTCCTTGAAGCTCTGGAACGATGCGGTGGGCTACACGTTTGGAGCCACTCAAAAGGATGGTTCCACCGGCTTCGGAGCGTCGTTGAAGGGCGGATCCGTGGCGGCGGAAATCTCCCCGGAAATGCTCGGCGTCGGATATATCATCGGTCCGCGCATCGCCGGGGTCATGATGGCCGGCGGGGTGATGAGCTATCTGGTGCTGATACCGATCATCAAATTCTTCGGTCAGTTCGTAAACGGTCCGGTGGCGCCCGCCACGAAGGCCATCAGCGCCATGAAGGTCGGAGAGATTCGATCCGAATACATTCTCTACATCGGCGCTGGCGCCGTGACGGCGGGCGGCATCATCAGCCTGTTGCGCGCGTTGCCCACACTCTGGCGGGGTCTGCGGGCGGGACTGGCGGATTTCTCCGGAAACACTGGTGGAACCAGCGGTCAGGGCGTGCCGCGGACCCAACGGGATCTCCCCTATAAATTCGTCGGTGGAGGCGTGGTTGTCCTCCTGGCGGGCGTCACCCTTTTCCTCCGCTCCGTCACCGGTCAATCCTCCCTGCCCTTGGCCATCGTCGGCGCCGTGCTGGTGCTGGTCCTCGGGTTCCTGTTCGTCACGGTTTCCTCGCGCTTGACCGGTGAAATTGGTTCGAGTTCCAATCCGGTCTCGGGGATGACCATCGCCACCTTGCTTTTCACCTGCCTGTTTTTCCTCCTGTGCGGATTCCAAGGCGGCCCGGCGTACGTCGGCGCGTTGAGCATCGGCGCGATTGTCTGCATCGCCTGCTCGAACGGCGGGACGACGTCGCAGGATTTGAAAACCGGCTACCTCGTGGGCGGCACTCCCGCGCGGCAACAGATCGCCATCCTGATTGGCGCGACCGCCTCGGCGCTGATCCTGGGCCCGGTGCTGCTGCTGCTGAACGACAATGCCACCACCTACGTCGCCGCCGCCAAGGTGGGCGCCTCGGCGCTGGTTGCCCCGGCTCGAGACATCTCCACCCGACGCGAATCGCCCGTGGGCCCGCATCGCCCGCTCCAGGACACGGGTTCGTACCGGGTGTGGCACCAGCCCGATCCGGCCGGTGGCGCGGCACGGAAATTCCTGGTCGACGACGCCGGCAAGCCCGTCTGGCTGGTCGACCCGGGAATCAATGGAAAATTTCCCCAGACCGACGATGGCCGCGAGGTGCGCAAATACGACGCCCCAAAAGCCACGCTGGTCAGCCTCATCATCAAGGGAATCCTCGACCAGAAATTGCCCTGGGCCCTGGTCCTGTTTGGCGTGATGATTTCCCTGGCCCTGGAGCTGTGCGGGATCGGCTCCCTGGCTTTTGCTGTGGGTGTCTATCTCCCGATGGCTGTGTCGGCGCCCATCTTCATAGGCGGCGCCGTGCGCTGGTGGGTGGACCGGGCGGTGCGTCCCCGACAGGTGGCCGAGGGTTGGACCGAGGCGGAGATCGGGGCGGAAAGTGACAAATCGCCCGGCGTCCTGATGGCGTCCGGGTACATTGCCGGCGGCAGCATTGCCGGCATCATTGTGGCGGCGTCCCAAGGGTTGCTGGAGGGCTTCGACAAGTGGATCACCGAATTTTCCCAGGCGATGAACCCCTTCTTTGAAGGCGCGCAACACCCCTACGCGGATGCGCTCTCGTTGATTCCGTTCGGTGTCCTTTGCACCTTGCTTTTCCTCGCCGCGCGCGGAAAGATTCTGGGATCCCGAGCCCTGCCCGGCGCCCCGTGAATCACCAGGTGGACACCCCGGCCGGCCGGCAGCTCCGCGGGAAAACCGACCGCAACTCACTGCGTGACATGTCCGCAAACGTCTGGTCCATTCCCTGTGCAAAGCCCCGCTGATATTTTGGATGACGAATCCGTCGTGCCTCCGGATCAGGAACCCGCCGAAAAGGCGGCACGCTACGGTTTGGGCGCGACGGCTGACGGCGGCTCCGGCTCCGGGCTGCCGCAGCCGGCGACCGGGTTGCCGACGGAATTCGCCGCCATCTACGAAGCGCACAGCAAGCCGATCTTCTATCTCTGCCTGCGCCTGCTGGGGAACCCGAGCGGAGCGGAAGACGCCACTCACGATGTCTTTGTCAAAGCGTGGCGAAATCTCGGCACATTCCGCGGCGACGCCGAGGTGCGGACGTGGCTCTACCGCATCGCCCTCAACCACTGCTCAAATCTCCGCTCCAGCTGGCATGCACGAAATGTGCATGTGCAATCCGATGAATTGGTTTTCGAACAGGCCGCCGGCGTGGCGGACAGTCCGTTTCGGGAAGTGGAAATGTCCGAACTCGGCCAGCGGATCCAACGCACACTGGACGAATTGACCGATGAATATCGCACGCTCCTGCTGCTGGTGGCCGATCAGGAACTGAGCTATGAGGCGGTGGCGGAACTCACCCACCAGACCACCGATGCCGTCCGCGGCAAATTACACCGGGCCCGCAAGGCCTTCGCTCTGGCGTTCAAAAAACACGGCTGATCCACTCCCCCATTTTACCCATGAAGCAACAACTCGATCAACGATCGGTACAGCAGGTGTCGTCGGAGACACAGTTGCAATCGCAGCACCGCAACTTCGGTGAAGCGGAGGAAGTGATCGGTGCGGATCGGGAACAAACGAAGGTGCCCGACGCGCTCGTGGAAAAGCTCGCTGGCACTCTGGCCGCGGAACCGCCCCCGCCCGGCGCCCGGCCGTGGTGGAAGCGGCTATTGGGCTAGCAGCAAGCAGGAATCGAAAGTCGGAAATCAGACGTCGGGAAAAGAAAAAGGGTAGAGCCGGGGCGGCTCCGCAGCGCCCCGGCTCCCACCTGGAAGCCGGAAATCCTACGCGTGATAGTTGTAGGAGGAACCGAAGACCGGGCGCTTGATGAATTTGTCGAGGTCCGGCCGTCCCGTGACGCGGCGTTTCCGGGCGTCCCATTCAATGGTGCCGCCCGCGATCATCGCCAGATTGCCCAGCAGGCACAATTCAGTCAGCGGAACCGCATAATCAAAGTTCGAGCCGCAGACGAGACCGTTCTTGATCGCGTGCGTCCACTCGGCCTGCGGATTCCCCGGGTGGGTGGAACGTTTCAAGGTCTTGGCCGGATTCGTGGCCATGAAATCGCTGTGCTTGCCGGCCGGCAACAAGGCGGGCTTTTGGCAGTAATCCGAGGTGTCCAGAATGATGCCCTTGTCGCCCCGCATGATGAAACCGCCGGAGATTTCGCCCCAGGGTTTTGGTTGATCATATTCGGCCGGCTGCGCGGGTTTCAAGGCCTTGTCGTCGGGTCCCCGGCCCTCGTGCCAGCGCAGAACGACGCCGGCCTTCGGAAATTGGCAGGAGACGATCGCACCCTTCGGATACGACTCGGGGCTGAGGTCATAAACAACTTCAGCCGTGATCTTGGTTGGGGCGCCGAGGTCCAGGGCCCAGAACGGGCCGTCGAGCAAATGGCAACCCATGTCACCCATCGCTCCGGCGCCGTAAACGCGATGGCCACGCCAGGCGAACGGATGCAGGCCGTCGATATACGGACTCGCCGAGGCGCCCGCCTGCCAGGCCTCCCAATCGACGGTCGCCGGAGTGGGCTTGCCCTTGGCATAGCTGGCGGCGCTGCCCTGGGGCCAGATGGGACGGTTGGTCCAGACGTTGATCTCGCGGACCTTGCCGATGGCTCCCTGACCCACCCATTCCTTCAGCAACCGGAGGCCCTCCCCGGTGTGGCCCTGATTGCCCATGTTGGTCACCACGCGCTTTTTCTTCGCGGCCTTGTGGATCTCGTTGGCCTGCCAGAGGCTGTTCACCAGCGGCTTCTGGACGCAGACGTGTTTCCCCAGGGAAATCGCGTGCATGGCCGCGGGAAAATGGGCGTGATCCGCCGTCGATACGGTGCACGCTTCGATTTCCTTCACCGTATCCAGCATCCGTCGGAAATCCGTGAAACCGCGGTCGGCCGGCAAATTGTATTTGGCCAGTGCCTTGGCGAGACGCGGACGATCCACGTCGCAGATGGCCACCACATTGTTGCCCTCGGCCGCGCCGCTAAGGTCACTCTCCCCCTTGCCGCCACCCCCGCCGATGGCCGCGATGTTCAGACGGCGGCCCGGATTTTGGGCCCGCAGGATCGAGGGGAAGGCGAGGGCCGAAGCGCCTGCGACGCCGGCCACCTGGATGAATTTTCGACGAGTAGTGATCATGACATTTTGAATTCAGTGTGCGAATCGAACTTAAGTGACTCAGGGGTGACGCCCGTGAGCACAAGTCCATTCAGCGTGGTGATGCGCTCAGGCTATCGGCAGCAGCGGTGGTGTCAATTCAGGTTGCCACCGCGGCGAAGTGGACCGGCACCCCGAGCGCCCGAAAGCGTTTTCACCGCGTCAGGGCAAACAACCAGGCAATGCCGGTCAGAAAGACAAACAACGCGGCCGCCGGGCGATTCAGCGCTATCCGGCGCCCCTCGGGCAACCAGGCCGCCAATCCTCCAAAAGCCAGACCGGAGAGAAATCCACCGAGATGAGCCACCACATCGGATCCGGGATTCGTGCCGATCTGAATGAAAAGAAATCCGCCCGCGAAGAGACCGGGAAGCACGAACCGGGTGGCCGAGCGCCCATGGCGCCACCACGCCACGGAATGAGCGGCCAACATGCCCAGCCCGGCCATCACCATCCCGGAAGCACCCAGGCCGATATAATCCCGGCCATGACGAATCCAGAACCCCAAAAGATTGCCCGCCACGCCCCCCAATAGTCCACCCAGCAAACCGATACCCAACCCGTACCGACCGAGCGCCAGCCCCAGCACCAGGGAGCCGTAGATCGCATTGGACGCGAGGTGGGCGATATCCTTGTGCAGCCAGACCGCCGTGAGGGCGCGCCACCACTCACCGCGGGCGAACCGGGCGGAATCAAACCAGCCGCGCTCGGCGAAGCCGTAGCCAAATTGGAAGGCAAAAACATTCGCCAAAACCCAGGCCAGAGCGCCCCAATGAAACGACACCTCGGACTCCGTCAGCGTCGGCCGCCAAGGCCAGCGACGATTCTCCTGATGATAAGCCCGCAACTCCGCCGCACCCCGGTCGCGCAGCGCCGTGGGCACCAAAAGAAACCAGCGGCCGGACACCGGATCGCGCCCCAGGGTCGATTCCACGCCGCGACTCACCAGCACCAAGGCCCAATCGCGGGCCTGCGCTTCATGGCGTGCGACAAAAACCGCCGGTACTTCCGGCGGCGGCGGGGGAGGATTCGGGGGCAAATCCGCGGTCATCACAGGCTGGCAAACCGGCCGGGCAGCCGCGGTTACGCCGCCACGACTTCCGCTTCCTTCTCCGCCGCCTGTTCCCGCTCGTGATCGGCCCGGGCTTTGGCGATATCGTATTTGTCGTTGTCCGGATGCTCCGGATTCAGCGGGGAAATCTCACGGAGCCGGCGGATAATTGGCGGCAAATGCTCGCAGAGATAATCGACTTCCGCCTCGGTATTGTAGATGCCCAGGCTGAACCGCACCGCTCCCCGGGCCCGCATCGGCGGCAACCCCATGGCCATCAGAACGTGGGAAGGATCCAGCGAACCGGTCGTGCACGCGCTGCCGGAACTCGCGCAAATGCCCAGTTGATCCAGCAGCAGCAGCACCGCCTCGGCCTCGACAAAATCGAAGGCAATGTTGGCGGTGTTGGGCAGGCGCAAATCGCGGTGGCCATTGCGAACCGTATTCGGGATTCGGGAAAGAATGAAGTTTTCCAGCCGATCCCGCAGGGCCCGGACCCGGGTGTTTTCCTCGTGCAAGGAGGCGGTGGCCAGTTCCGCCGCGCGCCCGAAGGCGACGATGTTGGCCACGTTTTCCGTACCGCCGCGTCGACCCCGTTCCTGATGCCCGCCGATGACATACGATTGAAAACGCGTGCGCCGCTTCACATACAAAAGGCCCATGCCTTTCGGCGCATGCAGCTTGTGCGCGGACAGACTGAGGAAATCCACGCCGAGTTCCTTGACGTCGATGCGCAATTTGCCGGGCACCTGCACGGCGTCGGTGTGACTCAGGACCCCGTGACTCCGGCAGATGGCCGCCACCTCGGCGATCGGAAAGACCACTCCCGTCTCGTTATTGGCCATCATGACCGAGACCAAGGCCGTCTCCGGCCGGATCGCCTTCTCCAGCAAATGCAGATCCAGCTGGCCGTCCGCCTCGACGGGCAGATAAGTGACGTCGTAGCCGCGCTTCTGCAGGTACTCGCCGAAATTGATGTTGGCGGAGTGCTCCACCGCGGTGGTCACGATGTGCTTCTTGCCCGGATTCATGTAGAGCGCCGAGTTGAACGCGGAGTTGTTCGACTCAGTGCCGCAGCTGGTGAAGACGATTTCCTTCGGATCCGCCTGAATCAACGTCGCCACCTTTTCGCGCGCCGCCTCGATATGCCCATGCACCTGCGCTCCAAAACCATAGGCGCTCGACGGATTGCCCCATAATTCCCGCAGGAACGGAAGCATCGCCTCGACCACTTCGGGGGCAACCCGGGTGGTGGCGTTGTTATCAAAATAGTAGACTGGCTTTGAAGGACTCATGACAAATTTCCGCGACGAATTTCCGCGCTCTAGCGAACAGTTCCTGGCGAACCGGACGAAACCGCTCCGGAAGGATAGCGAGGAACCCAGCGGCAGCAAGCGCGGCGGAATTTGCCAGGCGACGCCCGGCCGCACCGGCAGCCGCCACACGAAGCCAGGCGTTTCCGTTCTGTTCATCCGGATCGATTTGCCCTAAAAAGGCGCATGATCACTCGACGGAGCTTTTTGGGTGGGGCGGCGTCGGCTGTCGGGACGGCCGCGGCGGGAATCGAATTCGCGTTCCTCAACCGGTTGCGGCCCGTCGGGGCAGCGGAAGCGAAACTGCCCGCCGAGGGCGTCCGTTTCCACGCCGACATCGAGCCGCTCGTGCGCTTCCTTGAGTCCACTTCGCGGGAACGGCTTCTCGAGGAGATCGCCCACCAGGTCCGGAATGGGCTCTCGTATCGAAATCTGCTGTCGGCCCTGTTTTTGGCGGGTATCCGTAACATCCAGCCGCGTCCCATCGGCTTCAAGTTCCACGCCGTCATGGTGGTGAATTCAGCCCACCTCGCCAGTCTCGCCGGCCGCGATGCCGACCGCTGGTTGCCCATTTTCTGGGCACTCGATCAATTTAAGAGTTCGCAGGAAGCGGACGTGAAAGAGGGCGACTGGATGCTTGGCGCGGTCGAAGAGGCGCGCATTCCACCAGCCCACCAGGCCCGTCAGGCCTTCATTCAAGCGATGGACACCTGGGACGAATCGGCCGCCGACGCGGCCATCACCGGACTGGTCCGACATGCGGGCGCCGCGGAAATCTTTGAGTTGCTCTGCACCTACGGCATTCGTGATTTTCGGGAACTCGGGCACAAGCAGATCTACGTCGCCAACAGTTTTCGAACCCTCGAGGTCATTGGCTGGCACCACGCCGAACCGGTATTGCGCGGCGTGGTTTACGCGCTGCTGGACCGGGTCGGCGACCCGAATCCGTCCCAGTCGGATCTGCCGGCGGATCGACCCTTTCGAAGAAATCGCGAAGCGGTGCAATCGCTGCGGCCGGAATGGAAGACCGGTGGAATGAAGCCCGAACCGTTGTCGGAACTTCTGGCGACCGCCCGCGAAGGCTCGGCCATCGACACCAGCCAGCGCGCGATTCAATTATTGAACAGCGGCAGCGCGCCCGCGGCGGTGTTTGATGCCCTTCACGCCGCCGCCGCCGAGATGCTGATGCGCCGGCCCGGCATCTATTCACTGCACGCATCCACCTTCATCAACGCCGTGCGCTACTCCTGGAATCGGGTGCAGGACGACACCGTCCGACGCCTGCTGCTGGTGCAAGCGGCCGCGTTTCTGCCGCTCTATCGGGGAGATCCCGCCCGGAAAACCGTGCGGATCGACCAATGGGAACCGCTGCCCCTCGCCCCGGATTCCCCGGACCCCCTGGGGACCATTTTTGCCGGGATCGGCAAAAACACGGAAACGTCCGCACGGCAGTTACTCGGTTGGCTGGCCGCTCATCCGGATCCGCAATCGTTTGCGGACCAGGCCCGACGTCTCATTTTCTCGAAGGGACGGGACGCCCACGATTACAAGTTCAGCAGCGCCGTGTTGGAGGATTATCAGGTTTTGTCCGCCCCGTGGCGTCATCGGGTTCTGGCGGCCAGCGTCTTCAACCTCCGCGGCTCCGGTGAAGCCGACAATCCGCTGATCGGCCGCATCCGCGAGTCGCTGGGTCGGTGAATGGCGGTCGTCCCCGGCGGTCATGGGCCCAAATCCGGCCGCTGCCGGCCACACGACGATCAACCTGACGGCACCCCTGGAGCCCGGTGCGCTCCCCTCGCGTGGACATTGCCGCCTCTTTCCATCGACCTGCCGGCGCCATGACGGCCATGAGCCTCGCCCGACGGATTTATCCGCCGTCTTGGAACCAGCGCAAGAAACCACTCAAAGCCGCAATTTTTGCTTGGAGGCTTCGTCTCGACCCCGCTCCCGTTGAGCCGCTTGCAGGCTCGTCAAAGAACCTCATCCGGACCCGAAAAACACGCAATTTGCGACAATTGCGCTTGACTTAAAAACCCCACGAACAACCGTGCGGTGATCACCCTTGGCGACAGTAAGGCTCCCGCAGTGCGGAGCGTCAGGCGGCGATACAGTGTAAACTGAATGCAGGTTCAACTATCATGAAAAAACAAAAAACAATTGCGATTCTAGCGGCACTCGGTGCGGCTGCGAGTCCCTTCGGGATGCGCGCAGCCGACTTGGTTGCGCTCTGGGACTTTGAAAAGGTCGAGGCCGATGGCACGACGATCAAGGCCAGCGTCGGAAACTATTCTGGTCAGATCTCCGGTGATGCGATCCTCACCGACGCGACGGGTGGGCGTCCCGGCGGCGGCAAGGGATTCGACGTCAGCCAGAGCCATCGTGGATGGCTCTACATTCAGGCCGAAGGCGCGGACAACCCCATGACCGCGGCCGCGGCGAACGATTCCATGACGGTTACGATGTGGAGCAAGAACAACAGCAACATCAATTCCAGCGATTTCTGGGCGTCGGGACCTGGCTTTAACCGCGCGTTCCAGTTCCACATCCCGTGGTCGAATGGCACCATCTACTTCGACACCTCCGGTGGTTGCTGCGCCACGCCCGGGCAGCGACTTCAAGCGGATGTCGTGGGGAAATTCCCCGATCACGATTGGACCGCCTGGCATCATTATGCCTTCGTCAAGGATGGCGGCCACAAGGCTGTCTACGTCGACGGGAATCTGCTCGTCGAGCAGGCAGACGGAGCGGATCCGCTCCCCACGGAATATTCTGCGCTGACCATCGGTGGCGCCGATAACTCGTCCCCGCCGGATGCGGTCATCGATGAAGTCGGCATCTGGAAAGGTGCTTTGACGGACGCGGAAATCCTGGCCTACGCCAAAGGCAAAGCCACCGGTACCCCGCCCGTCGACACCGACAAGGACGGCATGCCGGATGACTGGGAAAAACAGTATGGTTTCAACCCCAATGATCCCAGCGACGCCGCCAAGGACTTCGATAAGGATGGCGTGAGCAATCTGGACGAATTCAAGGCCGGCACCAATCCGACCAACACCACGCCCCCGACCCTGGTATCCGCGGTGGGTAGCGGCAACTTCACTGCGGTCACCTTGGCGTTCGACGACTTGGAAGTTCTGGATCAAGCCACGGCCGAGAATCCGGCGAACTACTCCATCAGCCCCGCCCTCACGGTCGTGAGCGCGACGCTCAAGAAGAAGACCGTCACGCTCGTCACAGCGGCGCAAACGCCCGGAGCAACCAAGTACACCGTCACGGTCACGGGCGTGAAGGATCTTTCGAAGAACGCAATTGGTGCGAACAACAAGGCGTCTTTCTACTCCTACCTCCAGACCACGGCGGGTGTCCTCAAGTTCTCGTACTGGGGCGGCATCGGCGGCACCCCGGTGCAGGGCCTGTATGACGACCCGCGCTATCCGGCAACCCCGGATCAGGTTCTGGCCGTTTACTCGCTCGACAGCCGCGGCGCGTTCCCGGATGATTCGCACGAAAACTACGGCGCCACCATCGAAGGTTTCCTGACCCCGACGGAGTCGGGCAGCTACCGCTTCTTCGTCAGAAGCGATGACGCGTCCCAGTTCTATCTCAGCACGGACGACAAGGAAGCCAATCTGTCCCAGATCGCCGAAGAAATCGGCTGCTGCAAAGCCTTTACCGAGCCCGACAGCCCGCTGACTTCCGAGCCCGTCGCTCTGGTGGCCAACAAGAAGTACTTCGTCCGCTTGGTTTACAAAGAAGGTGGTGGCGGCGATTACGGCCAGGTCGCCTGGCGCAAAGAGGGCGACAAGACCCCCGCGGGTTCTCTGAAGCCAATTCCGGGACAATTCCTGAGCTCGGCGGCTAGTTTGCCGGCCCCTCCGGAAGGTGCCTTCACGGTCCGCACTCCGGGCGACAAGGCCAAGAATGTTTCCCCGGCGACCGGGATCCTCATCGGCCATCGCGACGGCAAGACGGCGTGGACCGCGGCCAACACGAGTTTGAAGGTGGACGGAAACCCCGTCACGCCGACGTTCACGAAGGTGGGCACGGTTCTGACCCTCGATTACAAGTTCCCGGGCCTGCTGGCCAGTGCGTCGGCGCACACGGTGACCCTCAGCTATCTGGACGCGGGTGGTAACCCGGCGGTCAGCGAGACCACGTTCACGGCCGGTGCCTATGCCGGACCGACGTTGGACAAGGTCGGTGGCTATCCCGGCCTGCTCCTCGGCAGCGCGGTTTACACGGCCGATGCGGGTGGCCATACGGCCAAGGCGGGTGACTACGGTGTCAACCTGACACTCAAGGGCGGCCCGGTGGCCACCTATGACGCCGCGTTCCTCGCGGCCGCGAACGCCGCCACGGCGAAGGACGAACTCACGGTGGCCTTCTGGCAGAAGAAGCTGGACGTCGCGGACAGTTCCGCGTTCACGCTCAACTCGCCCAGCGCGGGCAATCATCGTGGCTTCCACGCTCACGTTCCTTGGAGCAACCAGAATGTCTACTTTGACACGACCGGCTGCTGCGATGGAACGACCCAACGCATCTCGGCGGACATCGCCACCTTCCCTGATTACACGGGTACGGGCGACTACTGGACCTCACAGTGGCACTTCTTCGTCTTCACCAAGAAGGGTGCGGACAAGAACATCTGGATCGACGGCAAGCTGTTCCTGAACGGCTCCAGCACGAACCCGTTGCTCACGGACCACACCGCGTTCTACATGGGCTCCGGCGCGGATGCCGGCGAAGTGAGCCATGCGATCATCGATGACTTCTCGGTGTTCGGTAAGGCGTTGGCCGAGGCCGACATTCTCGCCCTGAAATCGGGCACCCTGCCCACGGCGTTGGCGGCCTCCAAGGGCCTCCTCGCTTACTGGGACTACAACGACGCCGTCAAGGCAGTCGCCATCAGCAATCTGAAGGCGACGGTTGCCGCCGGTGGCAAGGTCACGATCACGTTTGACGGCGCGGGCACCATCCAAAGCTCCGACACTGTCAATGGCAGCTACGCCGACACCGCGATCAAGAGCGGTGATCAAATCACGGTTGCAGGCGGCGCGAAGTTCTATCGCGCCAAGAAGTAATCGGAATTCATTCTCTCCACAGGGGCCGGGTGCAAACCCGGCCCCTTTTTCTTGCCGTGATTTTGATTTCATCCGCCGGTTGGTTGGACTAACTAGCCTATCCCTTTTCCACAAAGTGCTCCCCGGTAGCATCACTTGATTTCCGAAATGAATCCGAATCCTGGCGCATCCACCCTCGGGATATGGTCCAGCGTGCTGTTTGTCTCCCTGGGCCTGAGCTTTGCCCCGAAGTCCCAGGCCGACACGCCGCTGCAATGGCGCACCCACGACGGCTTTCGGAACGTAGCATTGACCGTCCCGAAGCAAGGCAAGGCCGGATTCACTTCACTCCCGGAAGCCACCACCGGCATCGCCTTCACCAACCACCTTTCGGATCAAGCCATTGCCCGCAACCGATTGCTCGAGATCGGATCCGGCGTCGCCTTGGGGGACATCGACGGAGACGGTCGCGTCGATATTTATTTCTGTCGGTTGGAGGGAGACAATGTGCTCTACAGGAATTTGGGCGACTGGCGGTTTGAAGACGTCACCGCCTCCGCCGGCGTCGCCTGCGCCAATCAGTTCTCCACCGGTTGCGTCTTCGCCGACCTCGATGGCGATGGGGATCTGGATCTGCTGGTCAACAGTCTGGGCGGCGGAACGCGTCTCTTCCTCAATGACGGCAAAGGGCATTTCACCGAATCCACCGAATCGGGTTTGTCCCGAACGTTCGGCGCCACCTCGATGGGACTGGCGGACGTGGACGGCGACGGCGATCTGGACCTCTACGTCGCCAACTATCGCGCGGAGACCTTTCTGGACGATCCCAGCCGGGTGAAGATCTCGACGGCGAAACGGCCGGATGGAACGGAGGTCATCGAACCGGTCGACCGTTTTGAAGGCGTGCTCACCCGAAGCGGTGGCGTGGTGGTGGAACGGGGAGAAACGGACCTGTTTTATATCAATCGAGGTGCTGCGCGTTTCGTTCCGGCGCCGTGGAACGTCGGGGTTTTTCTCGATGAAGAGGGCAAACCACTCACCGAGCCACCCCGCGATTGGGGACTCTCGGTTCTGCTGCGCGATCTCAATGGAGATGGCTTGCCCGACATTTACGTCTGCAACGATTTCCCGCACTTTCGCGATCGAATCTGGCTGAACGTTAACGGCAAACGCTTCCGGGCCGCGCCGAAAACGGCGTTTCGATCCACGAGTTTGTCGTCCATGGCCGTGGATGTGGCGGATATCAATCGGGATGGATTCGATGACATCTTC
>JAYTHD010000092.1:0-10888 GCA_043732975.1 Verrucomicrobiota bacterium | reverse complement strand
TGCTCCGTGAAACGTACCCGCAAACCCAAGCCATAGGTGAAAGATTCCAACGCGCTCAGTCGGTAGTCGGACGAAAAATAGGTCGGATGCGCCGGCACCGTTCCGACCACGCCATCGCCTGGAAAACCCTCATCGCCCGCAAATAGCATGGTGGATCCATCACTCTGAAGCGCGTACTGCGAGCCCTCGGGCAGGAGCGGATCACCCACGAAACGGACCGCGTAAAAGTCCGCTTGCGTTTGTCGGTGATACCGGAAGAGCGGCGTCAGGATCAGGTGTTTTCCCAGCTTCTGGTTCCATTCGACGCCGATCGTGTGCGCCAGGATACCCCAGTCGTCGTGATAGAGCCGGTAGCTGAAATCCGCGCTGCCTTTGAGCACCGGAATATTCTGGGTGAAGCCCAGATAACCGATCTGTTTAAAAAGATGCCGGGGTCGCTTCTCATCGAGATTCACGTCATCGGGCGTGGGATCAAAAATGGGATTGGGATAATGGTACGAGAAATTGACGCCCCGGTAGGGATCGTTGAGGTAGCCGTCCAGGTAGCCGAACGAAAGGTTCACCGTCAGAACACTGAGCGGTGTCAGCAGCTGATTGATGCCCACCAGGACCGTGGTGTCATTTTTGTGAACGAAATCAATCTGGTAGGCGCCGTTCAAGGAATCCGAATTGCGGCTCAACCCCAGAACCAGCGTGGTGTTTTTCTGATTGAAATCAATCGCCTCGGTCAGGGCCAGGCCCAGGGAACGGTAATCACTTTCCTCGCTATACGCGATTTGAGGGGTGGTGGTGGTGCGCCCCCACTTGAAGGCGCCTTCCACGAAGCCGGCGTTGCGCGTGTCCTGAAATTGAGCCAGCGGAACGACATTGCTGCCGGCGGGTGGCGGTCCACCCGTGGGCGTGGCGCCGGAAAGGGCATCGTGTACGTATTGTCCACGCACAGTGACGGTGGGGTTCAAGATGGACTCAAACCAGATCCCATGGGTCTGGACGTTGACCCGATCATTGTCCTCCTGATAGTTCTCGAACTTGTATTCGACCCGGGTCTGGCCCAAAAGCGGGCGTCCGGCCGCGGCCGCAATCACTGCCAGCCAGCCCAGAATACGTGGAGGCGCACAATGAGGTGTCATTTTCGATCCAATGAGACACGCACCACCGCCTTTCGTCCAGTGCCTTCGGCAAATCGCCGTCCCCCGGGTTGCACAATCGCCGGTTCACCCTAGTCTGCGCCGCCAAAATGAGTGCCCCGTGCAAAGTGGCTTGGATTTCCTGCGTCGGCGAGAAGGGCGGCGCGGAGACGCTGATGCTGGACTGCATTCGGGATCTCGATCGCCGGGAATTTGAGCCCCACGTCATCCAACTCCGTCCCGGCCCCCTCGAGGTGCTGATTCGGGAGGTGGGAGCGGAGCCGCATGTCCTGCCGCTCCACCGGATGCGGCAGATTCACGCGGTCGCCCGGACCATCTGGTCGATCCGCCAGCTGGCCCGCCGGGAAAATTTCCGCATCCTGCACAGCAATGGATTTCGGGCGCATACGTACGGAGGATTAGCCGCCCGGCTCGCGGGCCTGCCGGAGGTTTGGACCACGTTCACTATTGAAGCCAAAACCCTGAGCAACCGGGCGATTCTCCGGATTCCCACCCGCAAGGTGCTGGCGATCTGCCCGCGGACTGAGGACTATTTCAAAGCCGCAGGTCTGCCCACCGCCCTCATCTGGCCCGGGGTGAATCTGGCGAATCTGGAAGGTCGCGCCGCCCGGGCTCCCCGGGCGTTGCTGGCGGCGAAATTTGGCCTTCCCGCCGATCAACCCTGGCTGGTTTCCGCCGCCCGACTGCAGCGTTACAAGGGTCAGTTGGATTTTCTCGAAGCCCTCGCGGCCACGCCGGCTTCAGAAAAAACCCGCGCCATCATCATCGGCGGCTCCCTTTTTGGGGCGGAGTCCGATTACGAACGGGAAATCCGGGTCCGGGCGGACACTTTGGGAATCCGTCATCGCGTGACCTTCACCGGCTTTGTTTCCGACGATGAATTGGCCGGCTTTCTCGCCGCGGCCCACCTGGTCGTCCATCCGGCCCGGCACGAAGATTTTGGACTGACCGTTGCCGAGGCGCAGGTGTTGGGCGTTCCGGTGCTGGCCTATGCCGAGGTCGGTCCCGCCGCGATCCTGCGACATGGGGAAACCGGCTGGCTCGCACCCGTGGGCGACATTCCCAAACTGACCGAACTGCTGGCGATGATCCTCGACGATCCCACGCCCCTCGCGGCCATCGGGCAGGCCGGCAAAGTGAGGGTCCTCCGCGAATTTGGCTCCGCCGAGCATGTTCGCCGCACGATGGCGGAATATCGGGCCGTTTTGCCTTAGCATCGAACGTACTCCAAACGTCATCTCAATCCTTCGATGGAACCTTCGAGAACGAAAACCTCCGGCGCGGACATTCTTCGCGGACTGGCGATTCTGATGGTCGTCGTGTATCACGCTTTCGGGCCAACCTATGGATTCTGTCTGCCCTGGAACGGCTGGACCCGCGACTTCGCAGCGTCCCCGAGTCCCCAGTTATTTTGGTTCTATCCGGTGACTTTTGGCTGGTGCGGAGTGGCCCTCTTCTTCGTCCTGAGCGGTTTTTGCATTCACCTTTCGTATCTGCGCAGCGCCCCGTTCGTCCTGTCGCATTTCTTCTGGCGGCGTTTTTGGCGCATCTATCCGGCCTACCTGCTGGCATTGCTGACTTTCACGGTGATCAACCGGGTCAACCCGGCCTCCGCCTCGGGCGCCCGGCAAATCGTGTCCCACTTGTTGCTGGTCCAGAATTTCAGCGAGGAGACCTTTTTTGGAATCAATCCGTCCTTCTGGAGCATTGCGGTCGAGGTTCAGCTTTATTTGCTGTTCCCGATCTTGATCTACATCCGGTCACGCATTGGCATCGGCGGATGCCTGCTGGTGACCTTTGCCTTGGGAATGATCTGGCGGGTCGTCGCCGTGTCCGTGTGGGGGATCCCCGACCTGCACGTGGCTCCGGCCTTTTCCTCCCCATTGATGACCTGGTTTGATTGGACGCTCGGAGCCTACGTCGCGGAGCGCTTTTTCAAGGGGGAACGCGCCATTACCCGGGGGTGGATCGGCTTCACCATCCTGATTCCCCTCTTTGTCGTTTCCACATTCTACAAGCCGCTGACGTCATTCAGCTTTTCGCTGGCGGCGGCGATATCCGCCATCGCATTGGATGCGGCCCTGCAGGTCCGCTGGCGACCGGGCCTCTGGGTGACGGGACTCTCTTTCATCGGCACGATCAGCTACTCGGTCTATCTCTGGCATCAACCGCGATTGTTGGACGCCGCCTTTCGGCTCAAGCGCCTTGTGGGTTCACCCAGCGCCGCCTGGCTCGGAGTTGCTGTCCTGCTGATTGGCGGATCGTGGCTCTCCTTTCGTCTCTTTGAACTACCGGCGATTGACGCCGGCAAAGTCCTCTGGCGACGGCTCCACTTGAAATCCAAAGGCAGGGCGAGTCAAAACCAGCCGTAGGAAAGGATTTCCATCCTGCGGGATCGCTTGGTTCCGGAGTCCTTCCAGCCTGTTGCCGCTTCACTTTCGGTCGATTACGGTCACGGAACTCACCCGCGCTCCACGACGATCCCCCCATAACCTGACCCCCTTGGGCAGCCAGAACCAGACGGCCTGCGCAATCCGGCCGGCGGCCGCACCCCGGTCCCGCAGTGCCGCCGCCAAAAATCGGAGGATGACGAACCTCAGGAGGGCTTCGGGCAACCGCCACGTCGGCGCATAGAGGAACCAATTCGCGATATAATTCTTTTCGTGATGGAAGGCCACGAATCCTCCAAGTGCCTTTCGGTGTGGCGCCAGATGCAAGGCCCGGGCCGCTGGATGGAGCACGACGGAACGCCCCAGTGCCTGGAGGCGGGCGCAAAACTCCACGTCCTCACCATAGACAAAAAAGTCTTCCCGAAATCCTCCAATCGTCTGAAACAACGCCACATCGGCAAACAGGAGGCAACCGGAGACAAACTCGCAACGGATCGGCTCCGTGGCGCTCGGCGGGGGTTGCGGCAGATGGGTCAGGTAACAATTCGGACCCCAATAACCATGGGTGAAATTCAACCGCCCCCCCGACCACTCCACCGCCCCGGTGTCGACGTCGATCAAGACACCGCCCAAGAGGTCGCCGGTGCTCCGGGCGGCGTGAAAGGTCGCCAGGCAGTCGGGGGCCAGTTCCAAGTCATCTTCTGTGATCAGGACATGACCGCACGCCACGGCACGCAACCCGGTGTTCATCCCACCCGCGAAACCCCGATTGTCGGGATTGGCGATCAGCGTCACCGTGGGAAATTCGCGCACCACCGCTGCCACCGCCGCGCTTTGGTCGGTGGCATTGTCCACCACCAGCACCCGTTCCGGACGGAGCGTCTGGGCCAGGATGGAATTCAACGCCCGCCGAAGCAGTTCCGGCCGTCGATAGCTCAAACAAACGACAGTGATCATGAGTGGATCCGTATCCTGCACCGCCCAGCCAATCCATTCAACGGCGCCGCCGGACTGACAGCTTTTCGGCAAGCCGCGCCCAGGCGTCACGGGCCAGCAATTGGGCGCGTTGTCTCAAAGTCGTCTCCCGGACCAGTTGCTGCCGATAAAGCAGAGCATGCTTGCGCGCGATGTATTCGACGGAGGCCTGCTCGTTGTTATATGTCTTGATCATCGAATCCCCCCTCACCCGATACTCAAAAAGAATCTCGGGAACATAGTGAAAATCCCAGCCGTGAGACGCTGCGGACAAATTCATATCCCAGTCGGCGATGGCCGAAATATTGGGGTCGTATCCCCCCGCCTCGCGCCAGACCTCCTTTCGCAAAACCACGCAGGCGTCAATATAGTTGGTCGTCAGCAGGCGCCGGAGATCGAAGCGGCCCACCCGCCAGTATTCATTGAGATCGCCAAAGCGGAGGGCGTCTCCGTAAACCACACCCACCCTTGCATTTTGTTGCAGCACGGAAATGCCCCGGTCGAGATAGGCGGGACGGATCTTGTTGTCGGAATCCAACGGCAGAATGAAGTCCGCCGCGCTGGCCGCGATGCCATTGTTGCGCGCGCGGGCCAGGCCTTGATTCTCCTGAGTCAACACCCGGTATCCCGCAGCCTCCAGGCCACGTATTTCACGCAAGGTGGCTTCGTCCGTGGAACCATCATTTACAATGAGGATTTCATAGCGGGAACGCTCCGGATGCTGCTCGACACTGCGGATGGCCTCCCCCAGGAATCTCCCGTCGTTGTAACAGGGGATAACCACGGAAACCTCGGGCTTCATATCAATTTTCCCGTCCGACGGCGGGCGCTGAAAGAAAGGACTTGCTGATCGCGACCGTGGTCTCCCCAATGTCCAACAACATAAAACCCCGATCCCGCAGCACTTGGCAAATCCCGCTTCTCACGTTGAATTCATCATGAATCTCCAACGCCAGGACCTGAACCCGCGAAAGAAAATCCAGGTTACTGATCGCGGCGTCAAAAACGAATCGCTCGGCCCCTTCGATGTCGATTTTCAGAAAATCGATGTCACTGATACCGTTTTCCCGGCAGATCTGGTCCACCGTTTTCGCCGTAATCCCGGCACCTCGCTCCGCTTCACCCGGGACGGAAGGATCCGACGCTTCGAAGGCTCTGGACCATTCCCGCCCGTTGCGGAACGAATTGTCCGGTTTCAAGGTTGTTGATTCATGCCACAAGCCGACGTTCAAGGGCGTGATCCTCGCCAGCGGATTCAAGGAAAGATTTCGGGTCAACTGCTGGTAATTTCCGGAATCCGGCTCCAAGGCGATCACCACCGCCTCAGGAAAATGTTGGGCCAATTGCAACGAAGTGAGGCCGATGTTGGCGCCGGCATCAAGGATGGTCCTGACTTCCCTTCCGTTGATCCGAAAGAGGTCGATGATGGGCTGATATTCCCTGGTGATCAGCACTTGCTCAAAAACCATGAAATCGGTTGTGTCTTTTCTCAAGGCGACCTGAAGCGGCCGGCGGTCGCAATTCAGGGTATAAACACTCTTCGAGAATTTGATATCATTCTTTTTGAGAAGCTCGGCCTGCCGGCAAAACTCCTTGTAGGATTGAATCAACGGCAAAATCCGGCAGTACCATAATATTTTGTCAAAGGCTTTGCCGCAAAAGCGCACCCAATGGAAAAATCGATCATTCATGCCGCGACGCGCTGGTGACGGAAGGATTCGAACCTGATCAAATTGACATGCATTTCTACGGTGGACAGGCTATTGGCGGATCCTCGTGCCGTCCAAAGTATCGCGGCTCGGAGGCATTCGCACGTGACGAACTCGCGAACGGTTCGACCGGGCCGGTCGCGGGTTTCACCGTCACCCAGGCACCCACTCGTCCTTGCCCAGGAAAATCCGCGACCCGACCCTGCAATCTTCAAAGGCTCCGGGCGGAAGGCTCCGCACCGGGCAGGCATCTCATTTCCTCCAGTGTTTCGCGGATGGCCAGCACGGCTTGACGCATTTCATCCGGACCGATCGCACCAATGCATCCGACCCGGAAAGTCTCCACCTGCGTCAGCTTGCCCGGGTACAGGATGAATCCTTTTTCCCGGACCCGCCGATAAAACTCGGCAAACGTGTACCGCGGATCGGCCGGCGCGTGAAAGGTCACGATGATCGGTGCCTGGATCTCCGGCCGGAGAAACCCGCGAAGTGCAATGTCGCCCAAACCACGGACCAGCGTCTCGCAATTCTTCGCGTACCGGGCATGCCGGGCCGGTTGCCCGCCTTCGGCCGTCAACTGGGCCAGCGCCTCCTTCAATGCCACGACCACATGCGTCGGCGGCGTGTAGCGCCACTGGGTGGTCTTCTCCATGTACGTCCACTGGTCGTGCAGGTCGAGCACCAGCGACGTCGAACGACCCGCGCATTGCTCCAAAACCGAGCGGCGCACGAACACAAAGCCCATTCCCGGCGGACCTTCCACACATTTGCCCGAGGCGGCGATCAGGGCATCGAACGGCATCGTCCGGGCATCAATCTCCAGGGCGGCGAAGGAACTCATCGCATCCACAATCAGGCTGCGGCCCTGTCGCGCCACCACCGCCGAAATTGGCGGCAGCTCGTTCAGAATCCCCGTCGACGTTTCGCAATGAACCAAGCCGACGTGGGTAATTGAGGGATCCGCGCTCAACAGGCGATCGACGTCCGCAGCCGTCGTGGGCGTATCTTCGGCGGTCTCAAAGGTGGAGACACGGCGTCCCATCATGCGGGTCAGTTTCGCCAGGCGCGTTCCGTAGGCGCCATTGATCAGCACCAGCAGATGGCCATCGCGCGGCACCAGCGTGTTCACCGCCGCCTCGACGGAGAACGTGCCGCTGCCCTGCAACGGGACGCAGACGTGGGTCGCTGCTCCGTGGATGATGTCGAGGAGTTGTCGCCGCACCTCGGCCGTCACGGCATTAAAGGCGGAATCCCACGAGCCCCAGTCCCGCAACATCGCGGTCTTGGTGGCCAGCGACGTCGTCAATGGACCCGGCGTGAGCAGTATGGGATCACGGGAGAAAAGACTCATAATCGGCACCTAATCTTTAAAAAAACAGCCGCAAAACTCCAGGGGACAACAGTGGCAAAGCTCCACGGCGCCGCTCATACACCGGCCTCTCGCAGGAATCGGCCGGTGTGGCTTTGTTCGCACTGGCTGACCGTTTCCGGAGTTCCCGCCACGACTACCTGCCCACCCGCCGCACCCGCTTCCGGCCCCAGATCGATCACCCAATCGGCACAGCGGATGACGTCGAGATTGTGCTCGATCACCCGCACCGAGTGTCCGGCATCCACCAACCGTTGAAAGACTGCGAGCAGCATCCGCACATCCTCGAAATGCAGGCCCGTGGTGGGTTCGTCAAACAGGAACAAAGTCGGCTTGCTACCGGTTGGCTGCGCTCCCGACGCGGCGGCCCGTTTCCGCCCCTTGGTGGCGGGCGCCTTGGTCTGTCGACGGGTCGCGGCCCCGGCCGCCACGGTCGCGGCCAGATGGCTGACCAGTTTCAAACGCTGCGCCTCCCCGCCGCTCAGGGTGTTGATGGGCTGGCCGGCACGCAGATACCCCAGCCCGACTTCCACGAGCAACCGGAGCTTGTCCACGGCGCGGGTGGCGAATCTCGAATCCGGAAAGGCGCCCAGGAACACCACCGCCTCTTCAATCGTCGAACTCAAAAGATCGCCAATGGACAACGCCTTCCCGTTGGGCGCCACGACCCGGACTGCCAGCACGTGGTCCCGGTAACGGCGGCCGTCGCAGCCCGGGCATTTGATGAAAATGTCCGAAAGGAACTGCATTTCGATTTTCTCGAAGCCCGCGCCCCGGCAGCGGTCGCATTGTCCCGCGGTCGAATTGAAGCTGAAGGCACTGGCGTCCAACCCGGCCGCGCGCGCTTCCGGCGAGGCGGCGTAGAAAGTCCGGATGTCATCGAATGCGCCGGAATAAACCGCCGGATTCGAACGGGGCGTGCGACCCAACGAGGATTGATCGACCAGTACCACGGCTCCGAGCGCTTCCGCACCCGTCAACCGGGCGGCCTGCAATGCGGCGCGGGCATCGTCCCGCGATTCTCCCTCGACCTCCGCCTCCAGAGCGCCCGCCCCGGCGCCGGGCAGGAGTTGCGCCTCCAGCAGCGGCAGCAGGACTTCGCGGATGAGTGTGCTTTTTCCCGAACCACTGACACCCGACACACAGACCAAGCGCCCCAAGGGCAGCGTCAACGTCAGGTCGAGGAGATTGTTGGCCGTCGCTCCGGACAATTGCAGAGCGGTACCCGAACGCGAACCAGGGCCGTCGAGAGTGACCGGCCGGCGCGGTGGTATTTCGATTTTTCGTTTCCCGGTCAAATAGGCCGCAGTCAACGAGTGTTTCGCCTTCGACAGCGCGGATGCCGGTCCTTGAAAGACAATCTGCCCGCCGCTCTCTCCGTGCCCGGGTCCCAGATCGACGAGTTGATCCGCCGCCCGCATCACGCTCGCCTCGTGCTCCACCACGACCACGGTATTGCCGTGATCCCGCAACCGGATCAGCACCTGCGTCAGTTTTTTGGTGTCCCGCGGATGCAACCCGACCGTCGGTTCGTCGAGAACAAACAGCGTGTGGCACAACCGCGTGCCGAGGCAGGTCGTGAGATTGACCCGCTCGGTTTCGCCGCCCGAAAGCGTCCGCGTGGTCCGGTCCAGCGTCAGATATCCCAGCCCCACCTCGACGAGATAGCCCAACCGGGTGCCGACCTCGGACAGCGCCACGCCCAGCGGTTCGTGGGCTTTGGGGTGGCGGACCTCGCGGATGTGCTCCACCACCGCCAGGCCCTCATCGATCGGCAAGCGGTAGAATTCCGCCAGCGTGAGCGCACCGGGTCGGCCCGATACCTGGGAGGGAACGCGGTAGAGAAGACTCTCCGGGTTGAAGCGCTGGCCGTGACATTGCGGACAGGTCTGATAACTCCGGTAACGCGAAAGCAGCACGCGATAGTGCATCTTGTAGGCGTTGCTCTCGAGCCAGCGGAAATAGCCGCGGATGCCATACCAGGCCCGCGGCCATTTATGCGCGTCATCGGTGCCGTAGCCCGGCTCGCCTTCGATGACCCAGCGTTGGTGCTCGGCGCTCAGCTGATCAAAGGGGACATCCAGCGGCACGCCGAACTTGCGGGCCATTTTCGTCATGTCCTTCTGGCATTCCGCACCCGTCGCACTTTGCCACGGCTTGACCACCTGCCCGGCGAGCGTTTGCGAGCGGTCCGGCAAAACCAGCTTTAAATCAATCTCAATGACCCGGCCGAAGCCACGGCACGCGGGACAGGCACCGATGGGATGATTGAACGAAAAAAGAGCGGTGGTCGGCTCCGGATAATTCAGGTCACACGTGGCGCAATGAACTCCCCGCGAAAAATCCCGCGCCGGACCGGCAATCGTGGCTCCTGCCGGCCAGGAACGCACGCTCAGCCGCCCCTTCCCGAACCGATAGGCCGTCTCGCAAGCCTCCAGAAAACGCACCCGGTTGGCCGCCACCGGGCGAACGCGGTCGGCAATCACCGTCAACATCGAACCCAACTCCTCCGCGGCCACTTCCGCCACGCGCGCCGGTTGATCCCGCAAGAGGATGCGCTGAAACCCCTGCTGCTGGAGCAGGGCGAGCTGTTCCGCGACCGGGAGTTTGTCCGACAAGGGCAGGGCGAACGTAATCAAACACTCGACCGCCCCGGCATCCTCCGCCGCGATCGTCCGCCAAATCCATTGCGGCGGCTCGGCATGGACGGGCCGGGCACACTTCCGGCATTGCAATTGCGCCACATGGGGCCAGACCGCCTTCAGGTACTCACACAACTCCGTCATCGTCCCCACGGTGCTGCGGCTTGTGCGGACGGAGTTGCGCTGTTCAATCGCGATCGCCGGCGGGATGTTTTCGATCCGATCCACCGCCGGCTTGTCCATGCGGTCAAAAAACTGCCGGGCGTACGGTGAAAAAGTCTCTATGTAACGCCGCTGCCCTTCCGCATATAGCGTGTCGAAGGCGAGCGAACTCTTGCCCGAACCGCTGAGCCCCGTGACGACGATCAGCCGGCCGAGCGGGAGATCGAGGTCGAAGCCCTTCAGGTTATTCTGGCGCACGCCCCGCAATCGAATCGAGTCGGAATCACTCATGAAAACCTGCCGCTGTCACTCCGGAAAAACGTTCTCACCGCCCACGCCCGGCTTTCAGTGCCCCTTCCATTCCTGATCCCGCGGCTTCAAGCGCTCGGCGGGTGGTTTGGTGTCGACGGTCAGGACGATGTTGGTCCCGGCGATCCAGGGCAATTCATGAAAATCCACCGATAATGCCCGGGGGAAAATCTCCACCGGATGA
>JAYTHD010000091.1:0-6989 GCA_043732975.1 Verrucomicrobiota bacterium | reverse complement strand
ACCGTCGACGTCGCGTCGGCCTCGAGTCCGGCGGCGACGGGAGCATAACCGCGCAGGGACTTGGCCGACGCCACCCAGACGCGACCGTTGGCGAAGCCGAGCCGGCGCTTGGGCGCGTTGGGCAGGGCCGATTGCCATTGCCGGGTCGGGCCGTCGAAAACTGAAAGCGCCGCCGTCGTGGCCACCACCAATCGGCCCGTGCCGTCGGGCAGGACTCGGAGGTCGAGGACGACCTCGTCCGGCAGGTCCAGGGTTTGGTCGACGGCATCGGCGGCGAAATTCCAGCGCGCGATGCGGTTCGTACCGTCCAGCGCGAATAGGAATTTCCTGTCGGGCGAGGTCGCAAGCCGCCGCGGATCTACTGCGGCCGGCAGGCGGCGCGATACCGTGGCCGTCGCCGGGTCCATGATGCCCACGCCCGCGACCTGCTTCCCAATCGCACCGAGGGCCAGGTATAGGACGTCGCCGGCCGTCGACGGGACGAGGTGGCGGATGTCGCCCACGAATTGGGTGTACGCCGGGCTCTCTGGTGCCACCACGAGGGTTACCGCATCCGCGATGTTATTTTCCGGGTTCGGGTCGGGCGACATCGACGAGACCGTGATGCTGGCGCGGTCGATGCCGGGACCCGATGGACCCCGGCCGAGCTGCAACGTCCGGGAGCCGCCGGCGGGAATGGTTCCGAGAACGTTCGGGCCGAAGGGAAGGGTCGCATTGACCCGGTAGGCGGGCCCTGGTCCACGGTTGGTGACGGTGACAATCCAAATGTCCGGCGGATCGATCTGGCTGGTGCCGAAGTGGACGATTTCGGGCGCTTCGACTGAGACTGCGAGGTCTGCGGGGGCGAGCCCGACCAGCGGCGACTCGAAGTTATAGAGGTGTCCCTCCTCGCCGGCCAGGTAGGCAAACCGGTGGTCGTCCCAACGGACGAGGCGGTGGATCAACGCGTTTTGCCCGGCGTCCGGAAGCGCATGTTTCCCGACGAGGAGACGCGAGCCGGCATCGTGGACGGATACACCTCCCAAGGAGTCCGCGAACAACGTCTGGCCGGATTCGGGCACCGACACCGGGAAGAAAGACGTGGCGGAGTCCCAGCCTTCGTAAACCGCGGCGGTCTCCAGGGTGTCCGGCAGCAATTCGCGCCCACTGCTTGCCAGCAACCGCGGTCCGGCCCACGCGAGCCCGAAGACAGAATGGTCGCCGACGTTTTTCGACACGGCGACAGAAACTCCGTCGGGACCGTTGGCGAGACGGTAGATTTGGCCGCCGGCGGCGACGAAGGCTTCGGCCGCGGTCCGTCCGGCCAAAACGGTCGCGCCGGTATAGGGCAATATCACCGACGGTCCGTTGGGTCGCGCCACGCCCGAATCGAACACCCGGATCTGGTAAAAGGCTGCGTCGTAGTGCCAGGCTGGAGGTGCCAGCTGGGGGCCCACCGCGACCACCACGCTTTCGCCGTCTCCGGGAAGTACCGCGAGGAAGTTCGCACCCTGCGTTGGGTTCGTCGAACACGTGAATTCCCCAGAGACCTTCCAGCCCGCGAGATCGATCCGTCGCAGCGTGTTCGTGGCGGTTCCGAGCCATGCCACATTGCCGTCGGGGGCGACAGCGAGGTGGTAGGCGGCAGGCCCGGGCATGTCGAGACGCCGGAGGGTCTGGCCCGAGGCAGGATTGATTTCCGCCAGGAATCCCGCGGGGTCGTTCCCAAGCACCAGCACCGATGCGCGGCCCGGGAATGCGGCAAGCTCGACGAACCGGCCTGGGATTGGATTGCCGGGCAACACCGTCAGCAGGCTGCTCTGCGCCGGCAACGTTCCGGCGGACACGAGGAGTTCGACGTTGATGCCGGGTCCGTCGATGCGGAGTGGGCCGTTCCACTCGCCGTTCGAAACGGTGATGTCCCGGGAATCGGGGGCGAACGCGGCGTGTGGTCCTCCGGCCCCGACTTCCAGATGGACGACGGCGTTGGTGCGGACGCGGGTGAAGAAGTGGTCCTTCAGTTCGAGCTTTGCGGTGAACGGAATGCCCGAGAACACCGTGGCGGGCCTGCCCACGCTCAGGACAACGACGTCATTGACGGCGTCGAGCAGCAACACGTTCCCGCAGGCGGGTGCGTGTCCGTCGCCGACGCAGATCTTGAGCCCACGGGGGGGGTCCAGCTCCACCGTCGCCGGGACCGTCACGGAGAACTCCACATTGGTGGATCCCGCGGGCAACACGACTTCAGCTGGCACCGTCAACCGCGGATCGTGGGTGATCTCGAGTTTGGTATCGCGGTCGCGGGGTAAACGGAATCCGACGCGTACGGTGCCGCTCTCGCCTTCCACCAACTGCGGCGGCACGGCGATCGCCATGGCCGGATCCTCGTCGTCGGTTACGGGCATCGAAGCCGAGTTGCCAGTCCACCCCGCTGTGGTGGCGGTCACGGTCGCGCGCCGGCCCGCGGGATTCACGAACGCGTCGTCTCCAACCCAGATCGGGAACGGAGCGGTGGAATGACCCGCCGGCACCACCAGCCGGGACGGAACCGATAGAATGGGATCCGCTGAGAGCTGGATTTCGACGTCGTGCAGCGGGACGAATTCCAGAATCACCACGCCCGGCGAGTTCAGGTAGCCCGCGCCTTCGCGGGCGCCGACGGGAAGCCGGAGCGAGAGATTCCCGGCCTCGTCGTCCTCGTTCGTCAGCCGCAGTTCGGCCGGCGTGTATCCGGTCGCCGCCGCCGACAACATCACCAGGGCGGTGCCGTCCGCGACGGCGTCGTCGAGGTTCGTCAGCGCGAACGTCGCCGTGGCGGCGCCGGCGGGTATCGTGGCCGTCGTCGCTACGGCGAACTCGCCCGGTGCGTTGACGGCGATCCGCACGAGGAGGTTGGTCGGCGTGGGCGCGGGCAGCGAGACGCGGGCGGTGGCGACGGTGCCTGCGTGTGCCTCCGAGAAACGCGTCGGGCCGGAGTCCATTTCGAGCAGAAGGGGGAACAGTCCAGGGACGTCGAAGCGCGGGCTTTCGGCGAGCGATCCGGTCTCGTCGTCCAACTGCAGCACGGCGGTGCGGCCTGGAATCGCGACGTCCAAGGTCCCGGTCCAGATGCCGGAGGAGAAGGTGATTTGGCCGGGGACGACGTCGATGCGGGAGCGGGGCCCGGGCCACGGGAGCACGAGCCTGGGATTCGCGGATCCCAGATTTGCCGGCCCGACCGACCAGTCGCCGCCTTGGAAATGGTTTTCGGGACCTGAACGGAGGGAACTCCGGTTCGTTTTCAAATCCCCGGGGAAGGGGAGGTTGCCACCCCACAGTCCGTCGGTGCTTGCCCGATTTCCGGGCAGGGCCACCTCGTCCACCGTCCGTCCGCCGGCATCGCGGAGTTGCACGAGGCCGAGCGCGGCTCCGGCGCGGTGGAACGGGATGGGGCTCGCGAGGTTGGGCCAATCGTCACTCGCACCGGGTCGACTCGACCAAACTAGCGTGGAGCGTGGGGGCAGGACCGAGCCCGGCCCGATCCGACGGCGCGAGGCTGGGGTGAATGGAAAGTTCGCGGGAATCGACTCCAGTTCCCAACCGGACAGGTCGGCTGGGTCGTCGCCCGTGTTGGTGAATTCCATGGCCAAAAAGTCCCCCCCGATCTCGCTGACGACGACGGGAGCGGGACCGAAGGCGATGGCGCCGAGTTTTGCGGCACGGTTCCAGTTGGCGAGTGGTTGTCCCGCGGCGTCGACAGCAGTGATGCGGACCGGAACCGTTGTGACGCCCGGTTGGAACGGTGCGGGGAACGCGAACTCGTAGTGGTCGGGCGTCTGGCCGAGCGCGGCGAAACCGAAGAGGAAGGCGAGCGTGGCGGAGGCGCGGGTTGGGTGAGCCATGGGACGTGTCGGAGTTACAGATAGATGGCATGGGAGCTGGCGGACAGGCAAAACGAAGGTTGGTAGGTCCATTGGCGTCATGAAAAGGCAAAAGGAATGCTCGAACGCTCAAGTTGGCGGAGCCTGCCCCAAATCCGCCAGCTTCAAGTTGCTTGGCCCCCGCGGAGGCGTCTGCTACCCAGATTCGAGATGCGTGTTTTTCTGGGAAGTGTTGTCCTGATCCTGGGCGGAATGCGGTTGGGCGCCCAACCGATTTCACCTCCTACACCTCTTGCACCGAAATGGGAGCGGATGGAGTACGGGTCATCGCTGGCGTCTTCGGTCACCATGCCCTGGGCGAAAAATGGTGAAGACGTGGACGGGATCACGCTCAAGGGACTGACCGTCCGATTGGGCACGAATGGAGCGGCCTGTTTCGACACGGCGGAAATGCGCTGGGCCGGGGTGTGGACTGGCGGGTGGCTGAAGTTGATGGGGACACCTTTTGACGGAACGCATCGTCCGCCGGAGAACTCGCGTCCGGCCGTGGTCGGGAAGCCGATCTTTGGCACCTCGCACGGTCCCGGTTGGGGGCACGAAGGCGACTGGCGCGATCCGCGTTCCGAGCCGTACATCCCGCTGCCGGCGAGTTGGGCGCATTGGCGTGGCCAGTATCGGGTGGGCACGATTTCCGTGCTGCGTTATTCGGTCGGAGATACCGACGTCTTTGAACTGCCCTCGCTGGTCACCCACGACGGTGCCAACGCGTTTCAGCGATCGATGTCGATAGCGGCGCATCGGCAGCCATTGAGCCTTCTGGTGGCGGAATTGCGCCTGGAGTTGCGCGACCACCGGGCTTCGGTGGGCGTGCCGCCGGCGATGGATGGCCGGGTCATGCCGCTCGGTCCACTGACGGCGGGGGTACAGGAACTACCAAAGGGCGCCCGCTGGGAAATACTCGCCGGAGCGCGACTGGTGCTGCACCTGCCGCCCGCGCTGAAGCCGACCGAGTTGGTGCTGTGGGTGGGTGGTGAAAGTGTGACGGCAATGACGCAGCGGATCACGACGGAGGCCGCGTCGCCGTCGATCTGTGAAACGGGCACCGGCATGGCGCCCCAGACCGCGGCGCAGATCGTACGGGCCATCGCCGTTCCCTTGCCGCCCGGGTCGGCGGCCCTGGCGTGGACTTCCCGCTGGCCCGGGGCGGTGGTCACTCAGGGACGGTTGGATCATTCCGGTAATGCGTATGAGCTCGATTCCCTACGGTTACCGGAGGAGAATCCGTGGCAGGCCTGGATGCGTCCCAGCGGGTTTGATTTTTTTGCCGACGGCACCCGGGCGGCTGTGTGCACCTGGAGTGGTGACGTGTGGATCGTATCCGGGGTGGAGGGAGATCTCGCGAAACTAACCTGGCGCCGATTTGCTGCGGGCCTGTTCCAGCCGCAGGGGCTGAAAATCTTCAAGGACCAGGTTTACGTCCTGGGACGTGATCAGATCACGCGCTTGCACGATCTGAACGGCGACGGGGAGGCGGACTTTTACGAGAACTTCAACAATGACGTGAGTGTCACGCCGAATTTTCATGAGTTCGCGCTGGACCTGCACACCGACACGGCCGGGAATTTCTACTTCACCAAAGGCGGCCCGTTGCTGGGCACGGAATACTGGGATCCGATCGGCGCCCACAACGGTTGTCTGCTCAAGGTGAGTGCGGACGGTCGTCGGTTGGATCGCTATGCCACCGGATTGCGCGCGCCGAATGGCTCGGGAGTGGGGCCGCACGGCGAGGTCACCTGCAGTGACAATGAAGGAATCTGGACGCCGGTTTGCCGGCTGAATTGGGTCAAGCCGGGCGGATTTTATGGGGCGATGGGCTTGGATCACCGCGTGCCGGCGCCGGCCCAATCGGATCCGCCGCTTTGCTGGCTGCCGTTTGCCATCGACAATTCGGCCGGTGGACAAGTTTGGGCGGGGAGCGGATTCGGGCCACTCGCGGGTGAACTGATCCATCTCAGCTACGGCAAGTGCCGGGCCTTTCATGTTTTGCGGCAGGAGTTCCACGGCGTGGTCCAGGGCGGTGTCGTTCCCTTGCCCTGGAAATTTGACTCGTCGGCGATGCGTGGGCGGGTGCATCCCCGTGATGGGTCGTTGTGGGTGGGTGGCCTCAAGGGATGGCAGACCACGGCGGCCCGCGACGGCGCGTTGCATCGGATTCGATACACGGGGAAGCCGTTTCCGACCCTGACGGGCCTGACCGTCGTGCGGGACACGCTGGACCTGAAGTTCAGCACTGCCATGGATGCGACCGCGCTGGCGGATCTTCAGAATTGGGACGTCCAAGAATGGAATTACCGGTGGAGTGAACACTATGGCTCGGACCTTTATTCCGTCACGGATCCCGACAAGGTCCTGGCGAAGAAGGGCGAATTGAAAGGGGAAGCCGTGGTGGTGAAATCCGTGGCGGTTTCCGATGAGGGGCGGCGGGTCCGGTTGCAAGTGCCAGGCGTCCGGCCGGCGATGCAATTGATGGTCCGGGGAACCTTGAAGACTTCGGCCGGCGAGGCGTTCCCGCTGGAGTATTACGGCACGGTGACCGTGGTTCCGTGAGGTGCTTGTTGGCGGAATTCGCCTTCGCCTTCGCCTTCGTCCTCGGCGCCGCCAGAGCGAGTTCCTTGCCCTCGCCGCAGGACCCCTTTCATTCAATTTTCAAACAGGCTCTTAGTGCGTCATGGCGTAGTAGACGATATTGATGCCGAGCGGGTACGCCTTCTTCTCGGAGAATTCATGGAAGTAGAATTCGTACTCGCCTTCCCGTTCCCAGCCATCGCCCAGATCGGTGTTGTGACAGATCATCACCATCATGCGGCCCTTGTCGTCAAAAATGGCCCGATAATCAACTTCCTTGGCATCCTCGCGTTCCCACGTGATGTCGGTGCCCTGATTCTGGATCGCATGCGGCAGCCCGGGAATCTGTGGGCGCTCCTTCAGATCGTAGACACAGTGAAAAATGGCGTGATTCGCCGGCAGTTGCACCGATTCCCGATCCGGGAAGACGGCCTTGAGTTCCTCGGAAAAAGCCTGCCATTCACGCTCGCCCCAGAAATCGTCCACCATGAGAAATCCACCGTTGAGCAGGTACTGACGTAGAAT
>JAYTHD010000090.1:0-19319 GCA_043732975.1 Verrucomicrobiota bacterium | reverse complement strand
GGATTGAACAGGCGCACTCCGGACGCCAGCGTTTCGTACTGGCCATTCCGCCAGATGGCGAGTGTCGCTGTGAGGTTGTCGTTCGTTGGAAAGTTGGCGTAGCCCGAGTAGGCGCTGAAATCCCCGGGCGGTTGCTGCCACCGCAGGTGCATCGCGGCGCGGGTCACCGCTTTGCCCAGGACCTCGTCGAGCCCGGCGTAGAACGACGAACCGGAGGCCGGTTGGAAGCCAAAGGGTGCGATGGGCTTCGTGGGGTCCATCGGACCGCTATCATTCTCCAGATGCAGGCCCCGACTCATGCCGGCAACGGACAGACGCAATTGCAACCGCCGAATCTCCGCCGATTGAAGCCAGCCCCGTACAGCGGCGGGTGCCTGGCTGCTGATATGGACCCGGAGAACCGGAGCCAGGCTATCAAAAGCGCCGTCCAGAACCGTGGGATCAAACGGCACCACGGCGGGAGCGACGGCTGCGAGCGTGAAGGAAAGCTCCAGTCGGATGAGTCCGTCGGCTTCGATCGCAAGCCCGGGGGCGCCGGTGCTTCCCGCCAGCCACGCCTTTTCACCGCTGAACGATCCGGAGAACGCCTCGGCCGGCGGCGCAGTTGTGGGTGGCGCGCCGCCGGAAATACCAAGCCATAGGCGCAAGGTGACCGTGCGGGCCCCTTCCTTCATCCAGAGCAGCGGCGATGCCACCGCGAATCCGGAAGGTGCCTCCGGAAGGGTCGCACCCACTCCAAAAGGGTGCCACGAGCCAGCCTCGTCCGGGAGCGGTGATCCCAGGCCATCCGCCGAATCGGCCGCCGGGGCAAAGTGGCGTCTCCCCTGTGCATCCGGTGCGCCGATGAGCCGACGGTGTACCAGCATGGCTTGATGGATCACCACGTCGGCGGTGGCTGCGAATCGATCCCCCGCCGGGGTGGTGAAGACCATTCCGCGAGGCACGAAATATTCCCGGGCATTTTTCTTCAACGACACCACCACGTCCGCGCGATCCGGGACCGACGCTCTGGGAGCCAAGCCCAGGACCTGTCGGTAGAAGAATTCCAGATGCCGGCCGGTCAGGCCATTGACCTCCCGCTGAGCCGCCCGCCAGCAGCGCAGGAAAGCAAGGAAGAGAGCCTGTGGCGGCGAGGATGCCGCGACCGCTTCGGCGGCGGACCCGCCGTGGTCCGGATCCGGGAGATAAGCGTCCCACGGCCCGCTGCCGTCCTGGGGCAGGAGCCCTTCGGCAAACCGCTTCGCCCAGCGCACCACTTCCTGGGGCGTGCGGCCATCGAGCGGCGCCGTGGCCGGATGCAGCGCCGTCAGCCGCCGCTCGCGTTGGGTGGAGCCGGGACCGGGTAAAAGCGAAGGTGTGGAGTCGGGCATGAAGTTTAGCCGATTTCAGTGCCTTCAATGCGGTAAAACGGGTGGACGAAATTGTGGCGACTGTTGGTCGCCGCGATGAGGTAATCCACCATGATGTTCAACAGGCCCGCCACCGCATCCGCGACCGAGACCGTGACGCGCAGGGGTACGATGCGCGGTTCGAATTCCAAGATGGCTGTTTGCACCCGATCCGAGATTTCGGCGGCCAGCGTCGTGGTCAGTGGCGAAAAAAGCAGCGGCGTCAGATCACAGCCGTACCGCGGAATCATCGCCCGCTCACCGGGTAACGTGCCCAGAAGAATGCCGAGACTTTGCTGGATGTCCTCGACGCCCGCGACCAGGGCGGAGGAGCCCCTTTGGAAACGGGGTGGAAACGCCCAGCCGACTCCGAGGATCGGTGATGTTTCCAAGAGATGAGCGGTTCCTGCCATGGTTGGAGAATCAGTTGATGACGACGGTGCCGGAGCCTGCCGAGATGCTGCCACCGTGGGCCGTGGAATCGCCCACCCGCGCGGCCGCACGGCCGGCGATGGTGACGGTACCGGAGCCGGCGGTGATCGTATCCGGCGGCCCGGCGCAGGCGCACATGTCGCCCACGCAGGCCGCGGGTTGGCCATCGATCAGAACGGTGCCGGCTCCGGGCGGCAGGATCGGACCGCCAGTGTGCGGCGATCCATTCGGATTCGCCATCGGGCAGGTATGCTGGTCGGTGATGCGGGCGGCGGCGGGCATGGGTCAGTTGATTTGAACGGTTGTGCCCTTGAGTTTGGTAGTTCCTCCGGAGGAGAACTCGGCGCCACTCCCACCTTTGACCGTCAGCGTTGTCCCGGATTCGACCTGGCAGGACGTGCCGCTTTTGATGGCCAATTCGGCCGCACTTTCCAAAACAATGCCGGAGGAATCGAAGACGATCTTGTTGCCGTTCTGGTCCTGAATCGTGAGCCCGGAGGCGTCATCGCTCAATTCCACGAAATTTCCGCCCGGCGTCTCAAAGCGCATCGATTTCGCGTCGTCGTCAATGATCCAGCGCACCTTTTCACGCGAGACAAAGCCCTTTTGCGGATTGGCCGACTGGGGCTCCCAAGGCGCCGCTTGCGTGCTGCTGTGCAAGGAACCGAGGATCACCGGATAGCGGCTGTCGCCGGAGAGAAAGCCGAGGATGACTTCGTCCCCAACCTCCGGATAAAAGAACGCGCCCCGATCCGGCCCGGCATCAAATTGGGCGAGGCGCGCCCAAACCGCCTCAGCGTCCGGACCGAGATAGGGAAGGTCGACCTGGACACGAAATTCCGACGCGGGATCATCGCTGATGGCCGCCACCTTCCCCAGCCGGAGTCCGTTCGTGACGGGCACCAGTCCGGCGGCCGCTTCCGCACCCTGCGCTTCCATACCGATGAGCGGATCCAGCGGACAGCCAAATTCGATATCCGTTGTCCAGGTTCCGCCCACGATTTCATGTCGGATGGCCGAAATGATATGTCGTCCATTGAACAGGTCCCCCAGGCCGAGGAGTTCGACGACCTTGCCGGGGTGAACCTCCGGCGTGCCTTCGCAGCGCACCCGTCCGCAGAGGCGTCGCAGTCGGCTCCAAATCAACCGGGCCGACGCTGCGGCCCGGGCTTCGTCCGGGTTCACAGACCCCATGTGGTGCACCTGGGACGACTGTCCATGCACCTCCGCCAGGCGCGGGGCGGAGAGGGATCCCGCCGCCGGAAGTTGAGGTTCGGCGCCGCTCGCGTCCTTCATTTTCTGCGAGACCGGATCCCACGTTTGCACCTTCGCTCCCACCGGTTGCCGGCGGGCGTCCAGTTGGGCATCAAGTTCCAGGATCGTGGCCCCGTGACGCAGGGAAAGGGCTGGCTCCTGACCGGCATCTAGTGGACCCAACGTCGCACCACCGTCATCAGGGACCAACCAGAGCCCCAGGGCCTCCGCTCGTTGGCGGGCGAAATCCCAGTCCGTGACGTCGGCCTGCACCAGGACTTCGTGTACCGGCAGGCCGGTCGCACGGTTCGTCAATGAAACTCCATACTCCTGGAAGATCTGTTTCAGAATCTGGTCATCACTTTTTTGGGCGATGGATCGGGATCGACGGAAGAGGGAGGCCTGGTACAGCGGATGGCGCACCCAAAGGGTGAGGCGACTGCCGCTTTCCTTGCGAATGCGGATGCGTTGGCTGGTCAGGACTCCTTGAAACAGGACGGATTCCTGTGATCGCCAACCGACCGCAATCTCGATCGACTGGCCCGGGGAAAATAAGGCATCCCCACTTGCGGCAAACGTCTGCCCGGCCGGATCGCCATCGAAGAGATCCACCCGCGCCGCCGGCAGCCGTCCAACCCCTCGCGTAATGGCCAGTCCCGCTACACGAAACGTTTGGGGGACCGGTTGTCCACCGGATTTAATGGTCACCGTGGCGACATCCTTGGCGCCATCAGCCGGAACAATCAGCGGATCAGGCACGCGGCACTCCCTCCTTGGTCAGAGGTGGAAATTGCAAAATCTGCCCCGCCCGCAGCCGTCGAAAATTGGTCAGTCGGTTGGCCCGGGCGACATCGAGGTAGTGCTCCGGGCGTGAATAGATACCGACCACATGATGCTGCAACGTCTCGCCTTCCTGAACGGCCCGGACGTGGGTGAGATCCGGGGAGCGCAGTCGATCCTTGGAGACCCGGAGGGAATCCTCCACATAGCCGCAGAACTTGCACGCGGCAGTGGCCCGGACCGGAGTGCCATCGGCGGTGAAGAGTGTGTAGTCGAGATTCATCTCGGCCAGGACGCATTTGAACACCAGCGTGCCCCAGGTCAGCAGGAGGTTGTTCGGTTTGTGTTGGTCCCCATTGAAGTTGAGCGCCACCCGTTTTAGCTGATCCAACCGAGGCACCACCCCCTGCTGGGAAATCGACGGCGACCCATCGGGTAGCGGCACCGCTCCGGTGGCATCGAAAAGAAACTGAAACGTCAACTCCTCCGGCTTGGTTTTTCCGTACCGGGGCTGGGAGCCACTGGTGCCGCGCCCCTGCTGTTGCTCCAATTCAATTTGGTACTTGAACGTGACTTTCTCAGGATTGACCTGAGCGGTGAACACGCCGTCCGGCACCTCCTTGCTGAACTTGTCATCCGCAAAGGCCTTAATGGTCAGCTTTTCGAGTTTTCCCTGTTTTTCTGCCATAGGCTCGGTGGCTTAAGGCTCTCTCAATTCCCGGAGACGTTCCATGACCTCCTCCACACATTCGGCAAGCGGCGCCCCCGATCCGGCACCGGGTGCCGACGGTCCGGTGGCAGCGGTGGAGCCTCCGGACGACGGGCGGCCGGGGCTTCCTGAATCGGTTCCATCGGCGGCCACGGTCGCCCGGATGACAAGTTCCCGAATGGTCACTGGCATGGGTCAGGAATGGCTGAGCCTGAAGTAGTGACAGCCCAGTTCCAGCGTCTCGATCGTGAGGGCGCTGCTCTCGGCATTGAGGTCGGCGAGCGACCATTTCTTGGGCCAGGCATGGACGACCGTCCAGGTCATCAGCGGCTCATGTTTATCGTTCAGCAGGCTGATGTTGAGATCCACCGGACGGATCTCCATCGTTTCAAACGTCCGCCGGCACCAATCGGCCAGCGGTGATTTGAGGGAGGCCAACCCCCGCTTCAGAACAATGTCCGAATAGGTTGTCCGGGTCGGCAGTTGGTGTTTGAAGCGATTCTCGCCCCCTTCCGCGACGGAATCCGCCTCGACCGTCGCGGTGAGTCCGCTGACGGATTGAAATCGGGAGTCCACCTCCGCCTCCTGGAATCCCGCGGTCTTCGAGGGATCGAGAAAGCTGACCTGAAAGTGGAATGCCGGAACGTAGTCGAAACGCTCCATGTCTATTTGGCTTCGAAGTCGATGCCTTCGTGGGCGACCTCCATGGTCTCAATCGCCACTTCATTGCCCTCCGCCTTGAGGTCGGTCGCCTGCACCTTGGTGGGGAAAGCCGAATGAACCTTCCAGACCATCACCGGTTCGTGGGCTTCATTGAGCAGACTGATGGTGATATTCCGGCGTTGCGGCTTGCTCAGGGTGCGCGTGGTCTTCCACCAGCCGAAGAACTCATTGTCCGACGCGAAAGTGCCGCGCTTGAAGGTCAGATTGGAATACTTCTGCATTCCCGGCATCTTTTGCTTCGAGAACTCCGGCGAGGCCCCGTCGCGATACTCAATCACCTCGGTCTCGGCATCCAGACCCGTGACCTCCGTAAAGCCAATCCGGGTCCCTTCCCAGTCGACCTGAAAGTGAAATTTCGGCAGAGGATATTTTGCAGGCATAAGCGTATGAAGTGTGTGAACGGTTTAGGGGGTGAGTTTGAAACAGTCTCAGGCCTCTTGCATTTTGTGGGAGAAGCGAAGGATGATGAATTCCGAGGGACGAACCACGGCCATCGCAATTTCCACGATGAGCAGGCCATTGAGCACATCGTCCGGCGTCATCGTCTGACCGAGGCCCACCTTGACCCGGTAGGCGTGTTCGGGCGTCGCCCCGGCCAGCGCGCCCGCGCGCCATTGGAGCCGCAGGAAGTTCTCGATCATCGCCTTCACCTTCGTCCAGGTGTTGGCGTCGTTGGGCTTGAAGACAAACGCCTCAGTCGCCTTCTTGGTGGATTCCTCGATCATGTTGAAGACGCGTCGTACGGAGACGTAGCGCCACTCATTGTCGTTTCCCGCCAGCGTCCGGGCGCCCCAGACCAGAATACCTTTGCCCGTGAACGGTCGGATCGCATTGATCGACTTTCCGGCCACCACATCCACGTTGAGATCCTTCTGAGCGTCGTGGGAAATGTTGACCCCCAAACCACTGACGTAATCGAGGCTGACATTGGCCGGGGCATGGTGGACACCCTCGCGCGCATCCATGGCGCAGTAGACGCCGGCGACCGCACCGCTGGGAGGCACCAGGGACATCATCTCCGAAACGCTATCCAGCAGCAGGCGGGCTTTGGGAAGACGTTCCAGGGAAGTCCGTTCATAAGTGGTCAGCAATTCGGAGGCAGCGCGTTGCAGCGTTTCGATCTCCAGCTTGATTTCCTGCCAGATCTTGGCGAGTTCGCGCTCGCCGGCGATCAGGTTGTTCTTCATCGCGGTCCGTCTCGCCGCATTCGCCGCGGCAATCTCCGCCGCTGTCGCTGCCCCACCCGCCACCGCCGGCAGTGCGGTGTAGTAGTCCGGGACCACGGCGCCGACAGTGGCATCGTCAAAAGCGGTCTCCCAGTCCGGAGCCGTAAAGAGTGGCTTCTTGATCTTGTAGCGCTCGGTAAGATCCTCGGGCGCCAGGGTCTTTCCGCCGCCGACTCCATCCCCGGTGATCGTCAGCTTATTGAGACGCAAGACCAATTTGCCCAGTCGACCCGCCGGTTTGCCCGAAGCCCGGATCTCCTCGCGCAACATGGGTGCACTGGATCCCTCCCCAGTCAGTGCCGTGGTGATGACCGAATTGCCCGCTGCCGCGTTGTCCGCCAGGTCATCCAAAGTCTTGTACCCAAGATCGACCGCCGCCACGAGCGTCCTCCGAAGCGCCGTCGTGGGAGCGTCGGTATCGGGATTATGCACCGCCAATGCCGCCGCGAAATCGGCCTGTTTGGCCCGGTAAACATCGTCAAAGCTCTTCCCGGCACCAAGACTCACAACGATCGCCTTGCCGTAATCCGCTTTGTCCGTCAGCGCCTTGTTCAGAAGATCCGCAGCCGTCTTGGCCGGGCCATCTGTCCCAACCAGTTTGGAATCGGCAAAATCCAACTTGGATCCACCTCCCAAATCCGTTCCCCGGACATTTTCATAGGACACCGTCGGACCAAACGCCGATCGGAGATGCGGGGTATAGGCCGCGCCGTACGACAGGTTGTTAATGCCACATTTATTACGGAATTCCTCCACAAATTCGACGTGCTGGACGCTGTCTTCCGTGGCGCGCAGGTCCAGAATGCAAAAACGGTCCATCAAATCCGCCGCCTGGCGGAGGGCTGCCGTCTGCACATTGTAGAGCCCATCGTCCAGCAAGACGGCATCAGGGATGACCAGCAGCGTCGGTTCGTCGATCGCCCGGATTGCGTCCAGTCCCTTGGAGAAGTCCGCATCCTTCGCGTCGGCGTTGTAGCCGCCCAGGGAGACGATCCAGCACTGCGATCCGCCATTGGCAAAGAATAGCTTGAGGCTCTCGTAGAGATGAAATTGGCCGGTGAGCACAATGTCGCTCACGGTGCCCGAATCGTCGAGTTTCAGGGATTTGACCTTGGTGTTGGGACCGCTGCCAAAGGACTCCTCATATTCCACCAGAGAAGTCAGCCGGGTGGGAACAAGTGTGAGCGGACGCCCTTTACGGGCCGCACGTTCCGTGTAGCCGATAAAGGCCGGCACGGCAGTCTCGACTTGGGCGATCGCCGGAGGAAACACGGAGATCTCCTCCGGGTAGACGCCGGGTGTTTTATATGAGGTAGCCATAGCTTGTGAGCGGGTATGTTTCCAGATGATGACGTGAACTAGACAGAGAGTGTTGATTCCGCGATGAACCGATCCGCTTCCCGGCGGAGTGATCCGGGGTCCGGCGACGGGAGAAGCCGCTCTTTCGCCGCCTTGGCCAGCGGCGTGCCCGCGAGCGAAAAGGGCTGGGGCTCCCGGGTCAGGCATCGGGCCGGGCCATCCATGATGTAGTCCGGGTGATCGGCAGGCAGAAAGTCGGCCGCCGGTGGCGTGCTGAGCCGGCAACGCCACCACGCGTGACGGGCCCGAAAGCGGATATGGTAACTTGGATTCAGGGGCTGACCGGCCGGACCGAAGATCGCGCGGTTCGTCCCGCGCTGGGCCCGGATTTCGATGTATGCAAACGGCGGCGATGACAGTTCATGCCGATAGATTGATGAAGGGAGGTCTGGAATCGGGGTGCCATCCAGCGCCTTGGCGGTGATTGCGTACAGACCCGTCGGAATATCGGCGACGGAAAAATCCAGGTCAACCAGCGGAGCGCCATCCGGACGAACAAGTCGTTGTTCAATGGCAAAACCCGAGGAGTCAACCATTCGGACAGCCACGGCGGCTTGGGGTTGAGAAAGTGGCCAGTGAAACCGCGACGACACGGCCAGGACCAGGTCGGCGGCGGTCACACCGCTCCGCAACGCGGGTTCATATTGTTCCACCCAGCGGGCGGGATCAAAGGCCGCCGGTTGCGCGACCGGGCTCCCACAACGAAATACTCTCCCACTTTGAAGGACGCGGGCTCCGACGTCATACCCCCGTTGATCGCTGTACAACGGCACGGGATGTTGCGTCCATTCACCCTCCACGGGTTGGGGTGCGGGCGCACGATCCGTCCGGGCTTCGAGGAGAACCTCACTATTCACCGACGGCTGGTGGACGCACACATCGCCGGCACGATAGGTCTTGGTCGCATCAAAGGCCGCCAGGGACTGGGTCAGATGCCGTTGACCTCCCGTCTCATTGGCATTGGCATTTCGAAATAAAAAAGTGCGGTACTTCCGTCCCGGCGGAAGCGTGCCGGGCAACGAAGCCTCCAGGAAGAAGGAGGCCCGGCGCACCTCGACGGCGAAGAGAAAGGCAGCGTCGTCCGGCCAGACCATGACCGTTGGGGCGACGCCGTCCGCAGTCGACCACGCTTCTCCCCACAACTGAAAGCCGGTCGCCGTTTCAACCTTCCGGACGTGAAGACGGTGCATCAGATCAACGGTCGAAGGCGAGGGTGTCAGCTCCAGCCAATCCCCAACGACATACGACGCCAATGTCTGACGTTGGGCCTCCGGCTCCAGACCCGCGAACTCGCGACGACCGCGGGAGATCGCAAAGTCATGCCAGAGATTCACTTCACAGAGCGGGTGGAACCGGTTGATCATGGCTTCAGGGCGCCCCGGAGGCAGCTTGGAGATCGGTTTCGGTGATGATCGGGCCTTGATTCCGCTCCTGTCGGGCGGTGACCGCCACCAACCGACCGCGGTAGAGTGCGAAGGGGACCTGCTTGCCGCCGAGCGAGCCCCAGAGATGATTGACCTGCTCAAAACTCAGCGATTGCAGCTCCACCACCAGCCGGAACTCCTGGGGAGCCTCGGAAATCTTGCGGAGCAACTGCAAATCGATGTTTTTGGCGTCAAACACGTTCTCCTCCTGGAAAAACTCGATGACGCGGGACAAGGCCAGAAGCGCCGCCGGATAGTTTTTGTGCGCCGCGCTGAAGAGTAAATACAGATAGAGATGAATCGGGCGGTTATACGATACCGTCCTCCCGGCTTCGACGCGATGCTGGGGGCCGTTCTTGAGACTCGCATCCTCGGTCACATTCACCAGACTCAACACCAGTCCGTCCAATTCCTGAACGAGATTACCTCCGCCCTCCGCCCCACCCTCCGCCCCTGCGATATTTCCGAGGGAGATAAACGCCTGCCCGTTCACCGGCGGATAGCGGCGATTCAGCTGCTGTTCCAGCATGGTCAGAGTGTCCCGAATCATGAAATATGAAATCGCGCCGAGTGAATGCCTTCAGGGTTCTTGGTCGAGAGTCCCGGCCCGGAGGCCTCCTCCCTTCTGTCGTATTCGAAATCCTTGTGCGAATAATTAGTCAATTTCGCCCAATTCTGGCAAGCCGAAAATTGAAAAAACTGGGAGTCAAACCCTGGAAGGGCGACGGAGGTGGGCGGGCGGCGCTTCTTGGTGGGTTGTTCCGATGTTTTTTCACGGACGGTACCGGCAGATGGACCTTGAAAGGATCCCGACGCGCACGGGGCTGCCGGGACAGAAATGGTATCCACAGTAGTCGCCAACCATCGCCCCACCCGGCCGGAGCTCCGTTGGGTCATGCGCCGATGAAGCGCCCGCGCGGCCCCCCGGGTGAACGCGGCATTGCCCGCGGCGTGCCAACCGATAGGCTCGGTATATTGAAAAAGTTGGGAAACAACCGGGGTGCTGTCCCCATGGCCCGGTGAAGCGCATGGGATGGAAGAGACGGATCATTACTGAACTGGTTGCCGGGGGCCTGGCGCTCGGTGGTTTGGTCTCCTGTCGCCAGCGACCGGCGCCGGATTTTCCCTTTGTCGAGTACACGCCGGGTTTGAGCTACGGCAATCAGATCCTGGCCGACGTTCCGTGGTCCATCCACGCGGTGCGCGTCGAACGATCCCGGGCGGACTTTTGCCTGCAGTCTGTTCACGCAGGGGGTGGGGCCGTGGGATTGAGTCGACTCAGCGAACAACTTCAGGGAATTCCCGCCGATCGCGGTTTGCCGATGGCGGCGGTCAACGGCGATTTTTACCAACGGGACCGCACCTACGCCGGCGATCCCCGGGGATTGCAAATCAGCGGCGGCGAATTGCTGAGCGGTCCCGTCGGTGGCGTGGGCTTCTGGGTGGATGTCGATGGCCGGGCCTGGGCCACCAATGTCAGTGCCCATTTCCTCGTGACCTGGCTGGATGGGCCGGGCCTGTCGTTCGGTCTCAATGAAGAACGCACACCGGACGCGGCGGTGTTGTACACTCCGGCGGTCGGAAGTTCCACCCGCACCTCGGGCGGCGTGGAGTGGGTCCTGGGACCGGCGGGCGGAGGTCACTGGTTGCCATTGCCGGTCGACGACGTTATGAAGGCTCGTCTCCAGGCGGTCCGCGAGGGCGGCGATTCACCCCTGGATCCCGACGTAATGGTGTTGTCGTTTGGCCCCGCTTTGGCGCGCCGATTGCCGAAGGTGGCCGTCGGCACCGAGGTAAAGCTTTCGACGGCGACATCGCCCGCCTTGGCGGGTACGCAAACGGCGATCAGCGGCGGCCCGGTGCTCGTGCGGGAGGGTCAGCGATTGAAGCTTCCCCGGTCCAGTTCGGAAGCGTACGAATTCCGGTCCATGTCGGAAAGGCATCCGCGAACAGGGATCGGGTGGAATTCGCAATATTTTTACCTGGTCGAAGTGGATGGTCGGCAACCTCGGCACTCGGTGGGCATGACCTTGGGCGAATTGGCGGACTGTTTCGTGGCGCTGGGTTGCACCGACGCGATGAACCTCGACGGGGGTGGATCGGCGACGCTCTGGTGCGATGGCAAAGTGCGGAATCACCCGAGTGAAGGGGTCGAGCGTCCAATCGCCAATTCCCTGGTGGTCACGCGGGGAGCCGTCGATTGCGGGAGTCCGCTCCGGGGTGGCGGTGCGTCCGGTCCGAATCCGGCACGGTGATGTGGCCTTGGCCGGCGCATGACGAATGACGAACGACGAACGTGGGCCCGGCCGGACTCCCTGCGGAATCCCGTCTTCAGTTTGATGAGTTTTCAACTATATTGGCCAGCTCCGGGATGAAATTCCTTTGGATAGGTCTGTTTCTGGAAATGGCGCTGTGGGTTTATTCGGCCGACGTCGTTGTACCCGGCGATGTGTCTTCTGCCGGGGGACCCGCGTGGGCGGCCCACGGGCAGGTCGTGCAGTTTCAGATCCAAATCGAGCCCATGGCGGTGGAATCGCTGCGCGTACGGCCGCGGCGGTGGGTGTCGGCGGTCGTTCAGGTGGAAGGCCGGACCTATCGGGAGGTGGGCCTTCACCTCAAGGGATCGTCCGGGAGCTTTCGCCCGCTGGATGAAAAACCCGGTCTGACGCTGGATTTTGGCCGGTTCGTCCCGGAACAGCGGTTTTTCGGGCAACGTCGGGTCCACCTGAATAATGGCGTCCAGGATCCCAGCTATCTCAGCGAACGGCTGGGGGCCGAGCTTTTTCGGGCGGCTGGCATTCCCTCGCCGCAGTCCGGGCATGCGGTCGTCGCGCTCAATGGGCGAGGCTTGGGGCTGTACGTTTTGCAGGAAGGGTTCACCCCGGAGTTTTTTTTCCGTCACTTTTCCCGGGGCGACGGCCATTGCTATGAGATGGATGGTGCGCCGGCCGAATCGCCAGCCCTGACAGGCAGGGCGCCGCGCGTCCCGGTGCCGGGTTCCCGAGTGGCTGAGCTTGGAGCGGTGATCGTTGAGACCGATCTCCATCAACGGTGGCAACGATTGGAAAAGCTGCTCGACCTGAATGAGTTTCTCACCTTCATGGTTCTGGAAGTGATGTTCTGCCACCACGACGGGTACTCTCTGGCGCGGAACAATTTTCGAATCTATGACGACCCCGGCAGTGGTCGCTTCGTCTTTCTGCCCCAGGGTATGGATCAACTTTTTGGCAAGGCCGATTATCCGTGGAATCCCGTCATGGGCGGGGCGGTGGCCCGAGCGGTGATGGAGGTTCCCGAAGGCCGTCGACGCTATGAAGCCCGCTTCCGCGCCCTGTTGCCGACCGCGTTTCGATTACCACAGCTGGATCCGCAGGTGCAGCGATGGCTCGCGGAACTGCGGCCCCTCGTGAGCGCAGCCGAATTCCGCGAACTGTCCTCGGAGGCAGCGCGGATGGAGGAGCGCATCCGGCTCCGGAAGGCGGATCTGGAGCGGCAGTTGGCCGAGCCGGTACCGGGATTCCTCTCGTTCGTCGGCGGTTCGGCAGGCTTGTCCGGCTGGAAACCGGTCGCTATTTCGGCCGGCACCGGGGTGGACCGCGTGGATGTGAAAGACGTCCAGGCCGCGCTGCACCTCACGGCGGGTCCGCAATCCGGCAACTCGTGGCGAGCCAGGGCCCGGCTGCCGGAAGGGTCCTACCGGTTCGCGGGCCGGGCGTCCACGCGGAAGGCGGAGGCGCTGCCCTTTGGCCGCCATCAGGGTGCGGGATTGCGCATTGGCGGCGCGGCGCGGACGGCCGACGGTTTGGTGGGGGATCACGCCTGGCGGTCATTGGAGGCCCGGTTTGAGATTCATGAACCCATTGCCGAAGTGGAGTTCATCTGCGAATTCCGGGCCGGTCGCGGTGAAGCGTGGTTCGATCCGCTCTCGTTGCGGGTGGAGAAAATACCGTGATGGAGTCCGACTGGCGTTAATAAAATGAATTTCAGTGAACGTATTTTCCTGCTTTTAAGGCTGTGCCCGAATTTATGAATCCTCGCCGACGTTCCACGGCTTTCACCCTGATCGAACTGCTGGTGGTGATCGCCATCATCGCGATCCTCGCCTCCCTGCTTCTGCCGGCCCTCTCGCTCGCCAAGTCGCGGGCCAAACGAATCCTTTGCCTCAACGATCTGCGACAGGTGAGCCTGGGCCTGCGCCTGTGGGCCGGAGATCATCGCGACAAATACCCGTGGAACCTCTCTTATACCAATGAAGGCAGTCTGGGCTCGCTCGATTGGACGGATCATTTTCGAATCTGCTCCAATGAATTGAGCACGCCCCGGATTCTGCTGTGTCCCTCGGACAAGGCCCGGAAGCCCGGCACGAACTGGGTGAATCTGGATGCGGCGGCCAACATCAGTTATTTCGTCGGCACCAAGGCGGAGGATACCAAACCTCAAACCATCGTGTGCGGCGATGCCAATATCACCGGCGGCGGCGGCGGGCTGGATCCGTCCTGGAGCGTTTTTCTCGGGACTTCCATCGATGCCTCCTGGGATAAGACGGTCCATGTGAAAATCGGAAACTTGGCGCTGGCCGATGGCAGTGTTCAAAGCGCGAAGACCCCGGAACTGGTCACCCAGATCAGCGCCAATCTCGCACAAGGCCTGACCAACGTCGTGTTCTCGAAGCCGCGCGGGGTATTTTGACCCACTTCGGGCCCAACCTCGAAAATGCAGCTTAACAAAACCCTCCGGACCCTTTCAGTATTGGCCAGCCTGGGAGCGCTGGCGGCGATCTATTTTGCGACGGCCGGCTTTCCACCGACGGTTGATCACCGGATCCATGAAGCCATCGGTCGATCTTTGGGACAGGAATCCCTCGCCTTGCTCCGCCCGGGAGGACACCTGACGGTGATTACTCGCGACACGAGTTCCTTTCCCCAGCCGGCGGCCGACATTGCGTTGGCGGCCTTTCTGAAGGTCGCTCGCCAGGCGGGCGTTGCCGATGTCACGGTGCAGACACTTCAGGTTGATCCGTTGCGCCCGGTTCAAGTGCCGGGCGGTGATTTTGCCGAATGGATACGTCGAGCGGCCGTGGGTGACGTGATCGCCTCGTTCATGGGCCCCCCTTTCTTGAGTGAAGAACAGCGCCAGGTCCTGGGCGAGATCAAACCGAAGGTCGTCGCCTTCTGTGCGGGTGATTCGCCGGATGCCTCCACCCTCCGCTCGCTCGCCGAACAGCACCTCCTGCACGCCGCGGTGCTGAGTCGCCCGGGTGTCCCCGCAGGGCGGGAGGCGGTTGAGGATCTCTATGTCCGGGTCCAGGCGGGGGAGCTGGCCCGTTGGAACGGTGGTGGCCATCCGCGCTGAGGAGGGCGCGGATCGGTACCTATGAAGCTCTCTCCCCTCCATCGGAAAGTCGCGGCACCGGCCGCGGCGTTTGGCATCGATGAGCTGCTCGCTCTGCTCGCCACGGGCGCGGTATTGGCCGCCGTGCTCATCATCCCGCTCCAGCGATCGAAGCGCCGTGCCCGCCAGGAACTCTGTTCTCAAAACCTCCAGCAGGTCAACCACGCCGTCCAATTGTTCAGTGACGACCATGATGGAAAATTTCCCGGACTGGTCGCCGAATCTGCCGGTGAACTTCAATGGTGGTACCAGGAGCAGGTGAAGACCTACGTGGGTGCCAGGCAATCGGCCGCGCCGAATGGGGCCGTCTTCGCGTGCCCGGAAGATCGCGGTTATTCCGATCCCCAACCCTTTTATCAAAGCGCGCGCTTTGACTACGGCAGCTACAATTTCAACGGTGTTCTCCTTCCCGGCGCACCCAATATTGCCGGGATGGCGACCTCGGCCATCACCGAACCCAAGCGGACATTGCTGACCATGGAATGGACCGCCCACGCGCCCCTTTCCTGGCACCGCAGCCGGACCGGAAGGCGGAATTCCCCCTTTTACCGCGACGCGGAAAGTGTCGTCGCCTTCGTGGATGGACACGTCAGTTTCTCCAGAATTTATTTCGATGGGTACACGCCGGCCTATATGCGGGATCCCATCGGCGGCTACGACTATCGTTACAGCGGCAACCAGCCCGACATACCCCGTTAATATATCCTTTCAATGAATCGCCTTCCTCTCGTGTGTTTGCTCGGCATCCGGCTTTGGGTCGCCTTGATTTGCTCCGCTGTTGCCATGGCGGCGCCCACGCTGGGTCCGTGGCAACCGCTCTACAAGGGCGTTGACCACCTGACCGCCACCAATTTTAGGTCGTCCACCGACTTTAACAATCTGATGGTTGCCAACGCACTCCGGATCGATCTCAAGGATCCCGACATCCGGCTGTTGAGCACCCCTCGCATTGACAGTTACCAGGCGAATATCCGGGAGACGGCGGGCCGGACCGTCAGTCGTTTTCTCCAGGTGAATCATCTTCAGGTGGCCATCAATGCGAATTTTTTCAATCCGACGGAATACTATCTGGCGGAGGGCACGGCGATGGCGATTCACGGCCTGGCGATCAGTGACGGGCTGTTGGTCTCCTCGCGGAGCGACGCCTCCCCGGTCCTGCTGGTGGACACCGCCAATCAGGCGCGAATTGTCTCGGTCAACCAGCCCGCGGTGAGCACCACCGATGTGCGGACGGCCATCTGTGGCGACAACGCGATTTTGGTGAATGGCGTCAATGTCGGCCGAAAGTTTCCCGACCAGGCCGCGCCCCGCACGGCCGTTGGTCTGTCGGAGGACAAACGGTATCTCTATATGCTGACCATTGACGGTCGTCAACCCGGCTATAGCGACGGGGCGCTCCATTATGAAACCAGTGCCTGGCTCAAGCTGCTGGGTGCCTATAACGGCTTCAATCTGGATGGCGGCGGGTCCACCACCATGGTGATGGAAACCAGCACGGGATTGCCCAAGCGGCTGAACCGCTCCAGTGCCGTGGCCGACTCCGGCCGCGAACGAACGGTCGGCTCCCACCTGGGAGTCTATGCCAAGCCCCTGCCGGGATTCATCTACGATATCGTCGTTTATCCGGATGACACCTCGGCGGCGGTCACGTGGAAGACCCAGGCGCTGGCTTCGACGCAGGTGGAATATGGGCTGAGCAGTGATTTGGGAACGTTGACGCCGTCGGACTCCCCTCCGACGACGAACCACGCCGTTCTGCTGCGGAATTTGAAGCCGGATTCCGAATATTATTTCCGGGTCCTGTCCGCCACGGGCACTGCGCAATATGCCTCGTCCAATCTGGTGTTTTCCACCACCAACTATGTTACGGAACGTTTGCTGGTGGAGACCACGGATTCATGGAAATTCACCACGGCGAACCTGGACGAGACCGCGTGGACTCTTCCTGGCTTCGACGATTCCTCATGGAACGGCCCGGGAAATGGACTGCTCTGGGCGGATGTCCGGTCGACCGGGCCAAATGAAGCCGTCCAGCCGAAGGGTGAACCGCTGCCGGTGGATCCGGGGCGCGATGGCCTGCCCTATCTGACGTATTATTTCCGCCGGCATTTCTTTTTTACTGGAAAGGTCCCCGGGATTTCCCTGCGCGCTTCGGCCTATATCGACGATGGCGCCGTTCTCTATCTCAACGGTGCCGAAATTCAACGGTTGCGGATGGAGGACGCGCCAACGCCCATCTTTAATTCCAGCCTGGCGACCGGCGTTCCGTGCGACGGCGACGCCACCTGTCCGGATGAGTTTGCCATTGCGTACGTATTGGCGGACAGTCTGGTGGAAGGGGATAACGTCCTGGCCGTGGAGGTTCACAATTACAATCCGCGGAGTGCGGATATTACCTTTGGAGTGTCGCTGTTGGCTGAGGTTCCCCGGGCCGCCAATCCCCGAATAGTAATCACCCCGGTAGCCGGTGCCGTCCATATCGACTGGACTCGGGGCGGCTTCGGGCTGCAACAGGCGGACTCCCCGTCCGGGCCGTGGAGTGATGTCCCGGGTCCGATTTTGGCAGGTCCTTATATCACGACCGAGGGGGGTACGGCCCGGTTTTATCGACTCAGCCGCTGATGCCGGTTCGACGCTGAAGGGAGGTCAATTAGCGTCGCGATGACGAAGGATTCGGCCGGGCGATTCTTCCCACCAGATTTCGGCGAGTCCGTGGGAAAAGCGGGTTTCCCATGGCAAATGATACGCTCCGGCTTCAAACCACAGGAGAACATCGCCCGCGCGCAAGGAGCGGGGAAAGGGCGCGCGGGCGAGGAGATCAAACGCCATGCAGGTGGGTCCGTGAATGGCCGTCAACACGGGTTCCCCGCGACGATGTGCCAGTGGCAGGAGGGCGTGTTGTTCCCACAGGGACAGCAGCGCGTGTTGGGTGCGGCCGCCGTCACAAATCAACTGACGAAGTCCGCGACGGCATTTCACGTCCAGGACCCGCACGGCCAGGATCCCGGAGCCGGCCAACAAGGCGCGCCCATTTTCAAACCACAATTCCTCGATTGCCGGAAGATCGCGCAGGGATTCCCGCACCATCCGGGCGAACGGCTCGTAGGTGGTGGGATTCTGCCCCGCGGAGAGCGATCGCCCATTGCGACCAAAGGTGTGGAGCGGTGGCAGGCCGCCGCCGAGATCCAGGCACCGCGGCCACCAGCCGACCTCGCGGCAGAAGCTCGCCACTTCCGACAGGGCTTGGCGGTGGCTGGTGGGATCGGGCAGGTTGGTCCGGAGGTGAAAGTGGAGCACCTCCGGCGTGATTCCGGCGACTCGCAGGCGGCGCAGCGCCGCGGTGGCTTCCGCGGGTTCGAAGCCAAACTGGGTGGGAAACTCGGGTCGTTCGGGATCGAACTCCGCTTGGGTCAGCAGTCGCAGACCGACGCGCCAATGCAATCGGCGGGCCAAGGGTAGCAGGGCGGCGAGTTCGGCCGGTGAGTCGAAATTCACCCGCATTCCGGGCTCGGCCAAGGCCGGCAGCCAGTGATGCTTGGCGGGTCCATTGATTAGGATGCTACTTGTCGGAAATCCGCATCGACGTACCAACTTCCATTCAGCCTCACTCACCACTTCCGCGGGCCGCCCTTGGGCCCGCCACCACCGCAACTGGGGTTCGAGCGGCTGGGTTTTGGTAGAGTACCAATGAGCCGCCGGCCGACCGAATTTCAACGTGTCCAGGGCCGCGAGCCGTTCCGCCAACGGTGCGGGCGAGAAGAGGAAAAACGGGGTTTTTGCCCCGCTGGCGAGGGCATTGCGGACCCGTGCCCGCCAGGCCTGAATGACCGTGGGAGGATGACCAAAATCAGGCAGTCGATCCGCGGCCACAAGGTGTCGCCAAGGCGGCTATTTGACGATCGGAATGTTGAGCTTCTGGCCCACGCGCAGCTTTTTCGGGTTGAGCCCGACGTTTGCCGCGTCCACCTGCGCCATGGTCGTCTTGAGTCCGTAATCTCTTCGATACGCCAAAAGAATATCGCTCACCGTCTCATTGGGCTTGACGATGTGCTCGTAGGATTCAGGCGGCAGTTCCACCGGAGGTTTGGTCTTTTCGGATCCCTTATCGCTTCCCTTGTCACCCTTCGACTGCTTGGCATCCGACCGTGGCGGCGGCGCGTCCGCATCCGTCGAACGTTCCGACGACGGCCGTTTGGCGTTGCGTGACAGGCCTGGAGCCGGGCCGGGAGGGGACACAGGCGGGGTGTCGACAATCTTCTTCATTGCCTCAAAAAGGCGCTCGCTGTCGTGTCGGCGGTTGGCGTCGACCTGTTCGATTTTCGCCGCCAGCGCCTTCAATTGTTCCTGGTTCACCGCTTCCTTGGACAGCGCGGCATTGGCGCGCTTCAGGTTCTCAATCTCGCGCATGGCTTCGAGAAGCCGGGATTCCAGCAACGCCATCCGCTGCCCGTTGCGCTCCAGTCGTTCCAGTCGCTCGTTTTGGTTTTCGACGGTCTGTTTGAGGATCAGGACATCCTGCGCGTCGACCTCCGCGGCCTGCAAAACCGGGGTGTTACCGAGCAGGGCGGAAACGGTGAGGGCAGTCAGCAGAGCGGCGCGCTTCATGGCCGCAGACTAGAGAGTGCGTCCCGTC
>JAYTHD010000089.1:0-16060 GCA_043732975.1 Verrucomicrobiota bacterium | reverse complement strand
CGCCGTGCTCGACGACCGTGAAGGTCTGCCGATCACCCTGAGCATCGTGTTCGTGGAATTGGCTGCGCGCATCGGACTGGAAAATGTGCAGGGGCTGCCGTTGCCGGGACACTTCATCGTCCGCTACGCCCCTCCCAACGGCCCGGCCCAGCTCTATGATCCGTTCGATGGCGGCAAGCGTTTGCTGCACGACGAAGCGAACGCCGTGGGCAGTGACGCCGCGGGCGTGCCGGTGCGGAGCGAGTTTCTGGAACCGGCGACGAAGCGGGCGGTGGTGGTGCGGATGCTGACGAATCTGGCCGTCTACGCCGAACGCGCCGGCGGGCCAGCGATGGCCCTGCCGTATCAGGATCTGCTGGTCGCGATCGCCGGTGAAGCGCGTGCCGAGGCGCGTCAGCGCGTGGAGCGGGCGCAAATGCGACAGCATGGCGGCGACCTCGACGGCACGCGGGACGACCTGACCTGGATCGTCGAACACCTCCCCGCCGGCGTGGAAGTGGACCGGGTCCGCGAATTGCTGCAACGGCTGGACCAAAGGTAACTTTCCCAGGCAAAGCGCCGAATCCGGACAGAGGGGATACTCGCGTCGCCCTCCGGCCCCAAAATCGGTGGGCCGAGAGTCCCTCGAGGCAGTCGCATTGGCCGGCTGACTTCGTCACCGGCTGGCTCGTCGGAGACTCGCCCCACCTTGTTTGCTGGCCTCCGGCCCCAAAATCGGTGGGCCGAGAGTCCCTCGAGGCAGTCGCGTTGGGGCCGGACTCCGTCGTCGACTGGCTCGGCAGAGCCTCGCTCCACCGTAATGGCCGCCTCAGGCCTTGGTGTAGACCTCGACGCCTTGCGCGATGAATTCCGCGGACTTGGCGGCCAGGCCCTGCTTCAACGCCTCTTCCTCGGCGATCCCCTGCTCCGCCGCGTATTTCCGCACGTCCTCGGTGATTTTCATCGAACAGAAATGCGGTCCGCACATGGAGCAGAAGTGGGCGCTCTTGGCACCCTCCTGCGGCAGGGTCTCGTCGTGGAATTCCCGGGCGGTCACCGGGTCGAGTCCCAGGTTGAACTGATCTTCCCAGCGGAATTCAAACCGCGCCTTGCTCAGCGCGTTGTCGCGATACTGCGCACCCGGATGTCCCTTGGCCAGGTCCGCGGCGTGGGCGGCGATCTTGTAAGCAATGACCCCGTCCTTGACGTCTTTTTTGTTGGGCAGCCCCAGATGCTCCTTCGGCGTGACGTAGCACAGCATGGCGCAACCGAACCAACCAATCATCGCCGCCCCAATGCCGCTCGTGATGTGATCGTAGCCCGGCGCGATGTCCGTGGTCAGCGGTCCCAGCGTGTAGAACGGCGCCTCGTGGCACCATTCGAGCTGTTTGGCCATGTTCTCCTCGATCATGTGGATCGGCACGTGACCCGGGCCCTCGTTCATGACCTGCACTCCCTTGGCCCACGCCCGCTCGGTGAGCTCGCCCTGCACCTGCAATTCGCCGAACTGAGCCCGGTCATTGGCGTCGGCAATCGAACCCGGACGCAGCCCGTCGCCGATGCTGAAGCTGACGTCGTAGGCCGCACAAATGTCGCAGATGTCGTCCCAATGCGTGTAGAGGAAATTTTCCTTATGATGCGCGAGACACCATTTGGCCATGATGCTGCCGCCGCGGGACACGATGCCGGTCATGCGATGGGCGGTGAGCGGAATGAAGCGCAACAGCACGCCCGCATGGATCGTGAAATAATCCACCCCCTGCTCCGCCTGTTCGATCAGTGTGTCGCGGAAAATCTCCCAGGTGAGTTCCTCCGCCTTGCCGCCCACTTTTTCCAGCGCCTGGTAAATCGGCACCGTCCCAATCGGCACCGGGGAATTGCGGAGAATCCACTCCCGCGTGGCATGGATGTTCTTACCGGTGGAAAGATCCATCACCGTATCGGCGCCCCATTTCGTGGACCAGCGCATCTTCTCGACTTCCTCCTCAATGCTCGAGGCCACGGCGCTGTTGCCGATGTTGGCGTTGATTTTCACCAGAAAATTGCGCCCGATGATCATCGGCTCGGATTCCGGGTGATTGATGTTGGACGGAATAATCGCGCGACCCGCGGCGACCTCGGCCCGGACAAACTCAGCGGTAATTTCCTTGGGGATGCGTTGCGGGAACCGGCGAAAGATGGACGGCGCGTACGGACTGGACGGCTGCTGGGCGCTGCCCGGGTGCTGCTTGTCGAGCTCGTGGCGGACGATGTCCTCGGCCTGATCCACGATCCGGGCGCGGCCCAGATTTTCGCGGAGGGCGATGAACTCCATTTCCCGCGTGATGATCCCCTGACGCGCGTACCACAGTTGGGTCACCGGATGGCCCTGCGCGGCCTTCAGCGGGCGGCGGCGTTGTCCTTGCAGCCCCGGAAATTCCACCAACCGGTTCCGTTCCGCCTGGCTGGCATACTCGGCGTGCTGCCGGGACAGGTAACCGTTGTCCTGCGGCTTCACTTCGCGGCCGTCGTATTCCACCACGTCGCCCCGCGCCCGAACCCAACTGGCCCGCAGCGGCGGCAACCCTTCCTCCACCCGACCCACGAAGGTCGGATCGCCCCACGGCCCGGAACAATCATAGACGCGCACCGGTTCGTTGGGTTCCATCCGGCCGTCGAACGATTTCGTCGGCGAGAGCGCAATCTCACGGAGCGGCACGCGGATTTCCGGGTGGAGCTGACCCGCGACGTAGACGCGGGAGCTGCCCGGCAACGGCTGACTGCTGTGCGGCTCAAAAAACTCAGCTTTGGCGATCATAATGAAATCTTAAACAAACCCGCGTTCGTCCCCAATTGACCCGACCATGACCGGGCGTCCGAAAGCAGCGGGAAGGGTTTTCCTTCGCCGGCATGACCCGGACAGGTTCCACGGGTCATCCGCTACGGCGGAACTCTCAGCCGGCGTACCGGCTCCCCGAACGGTGCCAACATGGGGGGCGCCGCCCGCGAGACAAGGGCATCGTGCACCGGCCAACAAGTGCCATCCATCCGCCATGAACACAACCCGCGGGTTGACCACCACCCGGTCGCGGGTCAATCCTGCGGACGCATGAGTTCACAGGTTCCGGCTGATTTGAAATACGCCAAGTCCCACGAATGGGCCCGCCTCCAGGGTGACGCCGCGACCGTCGGCATCACCGATCACGCGCAACATGAGTTGACCGATGTGGTGTTCGTGGAATTACCGGCGGTGGGACGCACCGTGAAGGCCGGCGAAGCCTGTGCCGTGGTCGAATCCGTGAAAACTGCCAGCGACATCTATTCTCCGCTGAGCGGTGTCATCAGCGAAGTCAATCCGGCCGTGGTGAACGATCCGTCCCTGGCCAATACGGCGCCCTATGGCGATGGCTGGTTCTTCAAGTTGAAACTGGTGCAAGCCACGGAGGCCGCTGCACTCCTCGACGCTGCCACGTACCAAAAACAGATCGGCGACTAACCGGAGGGTGGTGGGGATTGCGGACTCGGGGCAGCCCGCGACCATTTCTCCGGGTTGCCTTCGAAATCAGCTTGCTAAAACCACCCGTTCCACGGGAGGGTATGGGTCCAGTCATGCCAAGCGCGAATTTTTTTCAATTCGTCTGGGGAACTCGCATTTCATCCGCTAGCATGGTCGGATGCGAAATGAGCCGCGGAAAGTATCCGTACCTTTGGGAGACCGATCCTACGACGTTTTGATCGGAACTGGACTACTGGCGTCGTTGGGACAGCGATGCAAGGCGTTGGGCGTTGGGAAAAAGTGTATCGTAGTCACAGATACCCACGTCGGCCCCCGCTACGCCGACAAGGCCGTCGCCTCCCTTAAGGCCGCGGGTTTTGACGCCCATGTGGTCATGGTACCGGCCGGTGAAGCCGCCAAGTCCCTGAAGGTCGTCGCGCGTTGCTACGATGCCTTCGCCAAGCAACGGGTCGAACGTCAATCGTTGGTCGTCGCCCTCGGCGGTGGTTGCGTCGGTGACCTCGCTGGATTTGTTGCCTCCACCTATTTGCGCGGGCTGCCCTTTGTCCAGGTCCCCACCACACTCCTTTCGCAGGTCGACAGTTCGATTGGCGGCAAGACCGGCATCAATATCGCCGCCGGGAAGAATCTGGTCGGCGCCTTCCACCAGCCCCGCCTGGTGCTCTGCGATCTGGAGACGTTGAAAACCCTGGCCGACCGGGAATTTCGTGCCGGCACGGCGGAGATCATCAAGTACGGCATCATCAAGGATCCGGTCCTGTTCAAGCGCCTCGAGAAATCGCTGCCGAAGATCATCGCCCGCGACCTCGCGGAATTGCTGCCCATCGTCACGCGCAGCTGCGAGATCAAGGCCGAAATCGTCACCGCCGATGAAACGGAAAACGGCGAACGCGCCAGCCTGAATTTCGGCCATACTCTTGGCCACGCCATCGAGAACACGGCGGGTTACGGCCGCTATCTGCACGGGGAGGCGATCAGCGTCGGTCAGGTGGCCGCCGCCCATCTGTCGGCCAAATTTGTCGAATTCCCCGAAGCCGACGTGGAGCGGATTCGACAGTTGTTCCTGCTGGCCGGATTGCCCGTCAGCTACAAGACCAAGCCCGAAACCCGTGGACGTCTCTTCACGGCCATGCAGCACGACAAGAAGGTCACGGCTGGAGAAATTCGCTTCGTGCTGGCCAAGAAACTGGGTGAAGTCGTCTGGGGCCACAAGGTGGTGGACGCCGACATCCACGGCGCCCTGGATTTCATCTCCGGCTAAGGCCGTCCCCCACGGGCGGTGAGCGCCGGCTTCCGCCTCAAATCGCGGGCCGGCCAGGACCAACCGGCCGGACCAGCAACTGATCTTCCCCGCTTTCAACGACGTCCTGAAAGGCTGATCCCATGCTGGTCAATGACGATACCATTCGAGTCACCGGCCGGGTGGAGAAGATACTGGCCGGGCCGGTCTACCGGGTCCGCTTGGCGAACGGGTTCACCCTGTTCGCCCACCTGTCCGGCCGCCAAAAATCCCGGGCCGGCGAAGTGACGGTCGGCGGCGACGTCCCGTTGGAATTGTCGGCCTATGACCTTTCCCGCGGACGGATCGCCCTGCCGTCAGTTCCGACCCCTTCGCCGGCGCACGATTGAGCACCGTCCGCTCTGATTTCCGGATCACGACCGCGTGGCGTCTTTTCGCGACGGTTTCGTCGATCATCACTGCGTTGCTTTCGTACCGGCTCTACAACCAGTACCTGGGCAAGTCGCTGTTCGTCCTGATCATCACCGCGATCAATATCATTGCGCTGCTGCCGCAATTCGACGGCGGTTACCGCATGGTGATCAATCGCCGGCTCCTGGCCGACGGCCCCGGGCCGACGCGGCGGCACCTGGTGGATTTTGCCCAGGCATTGTACTCCTGGGGCGCCGTCGCGGCGGGCCTGATCGGCATCGGGCTGATGTGCCTGTATCGACTGCGGGCCGGATCACAGGTCGCCGCGCTGCCACTGCTCTTTTACCTGAGCCTGGGCGCCATGGGGTTCATGTTCATCCTGTGCACGGCCCAAACCCAGTTGTTGATCGGCCTGGGGCGACAACGCCAGATGTTCATCCTGAACGCTGTCTCCGCCTGGCTCTATCTGGGATTGCTGTGGACGCTGCTCAAGGGCGGGCAAATGGTCTGGGCGTTTCCCATCGCGCAATTCTCCTTTCTAGCGGTCCCGACCGGCCTTTCCTGGTGGCTGGCCCGGGAGGATTTGCCCGGGGTCCGCCTGCTGGATTTCCGCTGGACGCCCGCCTGCGGGCAATTGTTCGCGGAACTCTGGGTCGTGGCGGCACCGGCGTTTCTGTGCCAATTGGTCATGCTCGTCCTGTACGCCGCCGACGGCATTCTGGCGCAACAACTGTTGGGCACCGGCGCGTCGGATGTCGTCTACGCCGCCAGCCTGTTCACCAATCTGCGCCGTTCCCTGCAGTCCGCCGACGAAGCCATCTGGCCACGGTTGGCCGCCGGTGCCGCTGGCGCCGTCCGAACCTCCGCCTCGCTGGTGCGCATCAATGGTGTCCTCTACGGCGTGGTCATGACCGTGGCCGCCGTGACGCTGCCGCCCTTCCTCGGTTGGTGGACGGACAACTTGCGGCCGAACCCTTGGGTCATCTGGCTCTTCGCGGGGCGTTACCTGATCACCGGCCTGGCTTCGCAACCGGCGTACTATCTCTACGGGCACGGAAAATTCGGGGAAATTGCCCGCCACTTGGGCCTCGAGTTTGGGGTCGCGGTGATCCTCAGCTTCGTCTTTGCACCCCGCTTTGGCGCCGCCGGCGTGGCGGGTGCCTTCACCCTCGCCACCCTGGTGGGCGTGGCTGTTCCGCTTCCCTGGGCCTACACGGAATCCGCCGAACTGCGACCCGCCCACCATTTCACCGCCGTCTGGACCCGCGCCGGGGCCGCCATCCTGGTCGCCGGTACCCTCTCGCTTTGGCTCCTGCGTTTTGCCAGCGGCTGGCTGAGCACCCTGCTGGTCGGCGGGACGGCCGCCATTCTGAGCCTGGGTGTTTTTGCCGTCTGGGCCGCCTGGCGCGCCGGTCGCCACGGAAAGATTGACGTCCGCTCCCTGGCTTCGCACTTCTGAGGGGATCACATGGCCGTCCATTCCACAGTGCCTCTAGAAAATGCCTTCCGCCGGTGCTTTCTCTGTCAATCGCCGGACTCGCGGGTGCGCGACCGCCTGACACCGCGCGAATTGGAACTCACGTGGTTTCACCTCGGGGTCAAATTCCGACCCGAGGCCGCCGCGGTGTTTGCGGGCATCTCCGCCCTGGAATTGCATGAATGCCGGAGCTGTGGATTCCGCTACTTTCACCCCAGCCTGCCGGGGAACGGGCCGTTTTACGCCGATCTGCAACGACAATTTCGCGATTACTATCCCAAGGCGTGTCCTGCCTTTGTGCGCACGCTCCAACTGGCGCGGCAGAAACAGATCCGCGACGTCATGGATCTCGGCTGCGGGGCCGGCTATTTCCTCGATGCCGCGCGGACGGAGGGAATCTTGACGCACGGATTGGACCTGAATCCGGATGCCGTCGCGGACTGCCGCGATCGCGGCCACGACGTGCAATGCTGCACCGCGGAAGCCTACGCCGCCTCGCGTCCCGAGAAGCGATTCTCATTGGTCACCGCCTTTGAAGTCATGGAGCACGTGCCCGATCCCAAGGCTTTTTTTCAGGAATTCGCGGCGTTGGTCGCTCCCGGCGGCTACCTCGCGCTGTCGCTCCCGAATGACGAGGGCATCCACGGCTGGTGCCCTCTGGAGCCGCACCAATGGCCGCCCCACCACCTCACCCGCTGGCGCGCCCGGGATTTGCGACGCCTCGGGGAAATGCACCAACTGGAAGTGGTCTCGGTGGAAGGCGACCTCCTCCGCGGTGCCGACATGCGGTGCTACGTCAAATTGCAGCGTGATCTCGAATTCGTTCTGGGACGACGCAAAAACCAACCCGGTAATTTCTACCCCGAGATGCTCACGTTCTTCTACCGGGTGTTGCTGCTGAGGCGTTGGGTGCAAAAGGGCATCAGCCTCCACGCCATCTACCGCAAACCCGCGTGAGCACTCCCACCGTGCCCAATCTGGGCGACACCCTTCACAACGACGCCTACGTCGCCAGCCGGCTCACCCCCAGCCTGCGGGATGAGCATTGCCTGATTCTGCAGGACATTCTCGGCATGGTCCGCCCGTTCGCTGGGGACGTTCAGGGGAGCTTGTTCGACTACGGGAGCGGTGGCGGTCCGTATCGTTCCCTGTTTCAGGGGATTCGCAACTATGTCCGGGCCGACGTCACGCCGGGTCCCAAGGTGGACCGGCTCCTGCCTGCCAGTGGACTCACTGAGGAGCCGGACGGTGCCTACGACGCCATCCTGTCGACGCAGGTCCTGGAGCACGTTCCCGATCCCGGCGCGTATCTGCGGGAATGCTGGCGGATCCTGCGTCCGGGCGGTCGGCTGCTGGTCACCACTCACGGAATGTTTGAGGAACACGGTTGTCCCTACGATTTTCATCGCTGGACAGCGACCGGTCTCGAATGCGCAGTGAAGGCGGCGGGATTTCAAGTGGAGCGAAGCACCAAGCTCACCACCGGACCCCGGGGAGCCCTCCAGCTTTACCACTACCTGATCGCTGGTTTGCAAGCCCCGCGGCAACCCGTCTGGAATTTCATTTTCACCAACATCCGGCGAATCCATCGCTGGACCGGATTGCCGTTGCTCAACGCCATGGCCGGAATCTTTGCCACGCACGGCATCGTGCCCGCGGAAAATCCGGTCACGCTCTATGTGGGCATCGGCGTCGTGGCGCGGAAGTAGGTTAGCTCGTCAGAGTCTCGCGCCACCTTGGTTGCTGGCCTCCGGCCACAAAACTGGTGGGCCGAGAGTCTCCGCGAGGCACCAGCGTTTGGGGGCGTGACTTCGTCACCGACTGGCTCGACGGAGTCTCGCGCCACCTTGAGTTGATCTCAGTTTGCCAGGGGACGCGCCCATCCAAAGCGGTGACTACGCCGACTCCGTCACACGCACTCTCCAAGACGCTCGCGCATAAACAAAAAGGCCCGGAAGCCATGGGCTCCGGGCCTTATTGGAGTGGTCGCAACAACTCAGCGGCCCTTGGGGAGCACGCCTCGGCCGGCGTAAACAGCGTGTTTGCCCAGCAATTGCTCGATCCGCAGCAATTGATTGTACTTGGCCGTGCGATCCGTCCGGCTCAGCGAGCCCGTCTTGATCTGGCCGCAGTTCGTCGCCACCGCGATGTCGGCGATGGTCGCGTCCTCGGTCTCGCCGGAGCGATGGGAGAGCACGGCGGTGTACCGGTTGTTCTGCGCCAGCTCGACGGCATCCAGCGTTTCGGTCAGCGAACCAATCTGGTTCACCTTCACGAGAATGGAATTCGCGGTGCCGGTCTCGATGCCCTTGCGCAGGAACTTCACGTTCGTCACGAAGAGATCGTCGCCCACCAACTGCGTGGTCGCGCCGAGTTTGTCGGTCAGCTTTTTCCACGTCTTCCAATCGCCCTCGGCGCAGCCGTCCTCGATGGAGACGATCGGATATTTCGCGCACAACTTGGCGTAGAATTCCACCATTTCGTCGCCCGAAAGCTTCTGTCCGGTGCTCTTCTTGAAGACGTAGGTTTCGCTGCCTGTGTAAAACTCGGACGCCGCCACATCGAGCGCGAGGAAGATGTCCTTGCCGAGTTTGTAGCCCGCCTCCTTGACCGCGGAGGCAATGGCATCGAGGGCCGCCTCAGCACTCGCCAGCTTCGGAGCGAAGCCGCCTTCGTCACCCACGGCGGTGCTCAGGCCCTGCTTCTTGAGCACACCTTTGAGCGCATGAAAGATTTCGGTGATCGCCCGCAAACCCTCGCTGAACGTCGGAAAGCCGTGCGGCATGACCATGAATTCCTGGAAATCTATCGGCGCATCGGAGTGCGCGCCGCCATTGATGACGTTCGCCATCGGCACGGGGAGCACCTTGGCGTTGGGTCCGCCGAGGTACTTGAAGAGCGGCTGGCCGAGTGCCGCCGCCGCGGCCTTGGCGTTGGCCAGGGACACCGCGAGGATGGCATTCGCGCCGAGCTTGGATTTCGTCTCCGTGCCGTCGAGCGCCAGCATGGTGTGATCGATCTCCAATTGATTGAACGCGTCCATGCCCACGAGTTCGGGCGCGATTTTGTCGGTGACGTTCTTGACCGCCTTGCTCACGCCCTTGCCCAGGTAACGCTTCTTGTCGCCGTCCCGGAGCTCGATGGCCTCGTGCTCGCCGGTGGAAGCGCCGGACGGAACCGCGGCCCGGCCAAAACCGCCGGAAGCCAGTTGCACGTCGACTTCGACGGTGGGATTGCCGCGAGAATCGAGAATTTCGCGGGCCTGAATATCAACAATATGACTCATTTTCTTAACGTAAGTTGGATCTAAACGCGCGAAGGGGAGCGGTCCGCAGGCACAACGTCAAGGATAGTCGAGATCCCTTCCGGGGCCGCCCCGCGGCCATCCCGCCCCCGCCCGACGGGCGCATTCCCAGCCTTACACCCGCTCAGTTCCTCACGCGAGACCCGCCTCGGCGGACCTGATTTCCCGGTTCTGCCGAGGGGGTTGCCGAGTTGAAAATGGAGTCCCGTTTCCGAGTGTGGCGCCGCCCGCAACCGCCAACCTGCCGCCCGGTGATTGGTTCTTGGCCTATGCCTGACGAATCTCAACTGCAGCGGCAGATCCTGCTCCGGCTGGCCGGAAATGCCTGGGTGCTCGCGCCCGCCGTGGCTGGCACGACGGTTGCCCTGGGGTCCTGGGCCTTCAACGCCCGGCCCGGTATCAGCCTGTTCGCCCTCGCCACCGGCCTGCTCGGAAGTGCCGGGGTCTGCCTCACCCAAGCACTGCTGGGCGGTCCTGAATTGCGCGCCGCCGTGGAACAGGAACTGAACGACGCCGAGACGCACACCCAGGAACTCGCGCTTGACCAATTGGATCGTATTTTGTCGACCGTCGACCGAGATCCACGTCCCGAGGTGGCGTTGCGGGATCTGCGCGCCCTGCGGACTTCATTTGAGGAACTGGCGCTGCGGCCGGCCGGTGCGGCCTCGCTGCTCGCCATCGAGGTGATTTCCCAAGTGCGCCGACTGTCGGAACGGGGCGTGGACAGCCTGCGCCAGACGTTGGAATTACAACGGACGGTCAGCCGCCTGACCACCCCAACCGCCGCGGCGCCCCTGCTCGCGGAACGGGAACGGCTGATCGTCGACGTGCAGGCCACGGTCCAACAGCTGGGCCAGACGCTGGCGTCGCTGCAAGCCCGGGGCCAGACCTTGGCGGGCCCGGAAATGCCCCGTCTCCGCGCGGAACTCGCGGCCTCCCTCGACGCCGCCCGCCGCGCCGAGGAACGCCTTGAGCAATTGCTGAACCCGGCCGTCGCCGTACCGAAGTCGCCGTCGGCCGAGTCCCGCTCCCCTTTGTCCGGAAACTGAAAATCCATCCCCAAAACACTATGATTGGTGCCCTCGCCCGCTGGATCAAAGCCATTGGTTATCTGCTGACCGGCCAGGTCGACGCCTCCCGGCGCGTCCTCGACCAAAACCCGCACGTCGTCCGGGCGAAGTACGACGATATCGTCCGGCAAAAGGTCAACCAGATTCAGATCTACAAACAAGCCGTCGCCGGGTTGATCGCCCAGGAGGAGACGAAGATGGCCAAGCTCAAGCTGCTTTCCGAAGAGGTGGGCAATCTGGAGCGTTTGAAGGCCGGCGCTCTGGCCAAGGCCCGGCAGACCGTGGAGCGTCTGCACGCCGCCGGTCAGGACGACCCGGCGGTCAAGGCCGACGAGGACTACAAGCGCTGTCTCGCCGCGTTCAACGATTTCAGCTCCACGCTCAAGGCCCGGCAGGATCAGATTGCGGAATTGGAACGCGACGTGGCCGGCTACGCCAAAACCGTCGGCGACCACAAGGTGCAGTTGCAGCAACTGCTGCGGGACGTCGACAAGCTCCGCGGCGAAGCGCACGAAGTCGTCGCGGATGTTCTCACCGCGCGGCAGGAGCGCGAGATCGCGGACACTCTGGCCGGCATCGCCAAGGATGGCACCGCCGCGGAATTGCGACGCCTGCGGCAGATGCGGCAGGAACTCCGGGCCGAGGCGCGCATTTCCAAGGAATTGGCCGGCACCGACTCCAAGGCGCAAGAGGCAGAATTCCTGGAGTATGCCCGTCAGAATCAGAATTCGTCCGAGTTCGACGCCCTCATCGGCCTGGCCCGGGAAACCGGCACGCCGTCGCCGCGGGTTACCGAAAAACCATTGGCCTTGCCGGAGTAATCCCCGAGCCACCGCTCACCAACAGGACGCCAGGTGTTTCCTGATCGTCCGCTCTTTTCCAACTCCCGTTCCGTACTTCCTGAAATATGAATGCCTTTGTGCCTGTCCCTCTGTTGCAGCGATCGACGCTAATCACGGCGTTGGCCGTGGCTTCGCTCGCCGGTTGCCGACCCAAAAGTGCCACGACTGACGCGGCGTCGACCACCACCGGCGCTCCCGTCGCCACTGCTCCCGACCCGGTCGCCCCCGGTCCGCTGCCGAGCTTTTCCCTCGCCTGGAGCGAGTATCCATCGTGGTCGGTTTTCGGCGTCGCCAGCCAGGTCGGTCTCATCGACGGCGTCCGGGGGAAACTCGGACCGCTTGAGCGCAAATGGGGCGTGGACATCGAACTCAAGGAGGCCGAGTACGATGCCTGCCTGCAGATGTACGGCGCGGGGAATTGCGACGCGGTCTGCATCACGACGCTCGATGCCCTGAGCCCCGCCTTGTCGCGTCCGTCGACCGTGTTTCTCCCCACCTCGACCAGCACGGGCGCCGATGCGCTGATCGTTTCCGGTGCGATCCGTTCGGTCATTGATCTCAAGGGACGGAAGGTGCTGGGGCTGGCCAAATCGGTCAGCGAATACTGTTTCAATCGCAATCTCCAGGTGCTCGGCCTGCGCGAAACCGACTTCACCTTCAGCAACATGGATCCCGGGGCCGCCGCCGTGGCCCTGCAGCAAAAGCAGGCGGGCGTGGATGCCATTGTGGTTTGGAATCCCTTCGTGCTGGAAACGCTTCGTCAGCGCAGCGACGTGCGGGTGCTGTTCGATTCGTCGACCATCCCCGGCGAAATCATCGATTCCGTGACCATGGCCCAGACCTCACTGGCGAAGGCCGGCGGGGCCGCCTTCGCCCACGCGGTGAGCGAAACTTTTTATGCCATCAATCAACGGCTAGCGGAGGCGAAAACACGGGACGACACCCTCATCGCCATCGGTGAGAAATTCAGCCACCTGGACCTTCCGGCGATGAAGAAGGTGGTGACCCAGACGACGTTCTACAGCACTCCGGAACAAGGATTGGCGGTCCTGAACGGGGAAGCCACCCAGGCCACAATGCGGCGCGTGACCGAGTTCTGTGTCCAGCAGGAACTGGTGAAATCCGCACCGACCATCGGTTACGGAACCGCGGCCACCACACCCGGCGTGGCCCTGCGCTTCGATCCCAGTTTCCTCCTGAAGGTTGCCCAACAGTAGCCGGCATATCCCCACCACCATGATCCGTCGCCCCATCGCTCCCCGCATCGCGCTTCTGCTGAGTCTCGCCTCGGTGGTGTTGGCGTTGGACGCTTATACCTGGCTGGCGCACCACCAGAAGCAGATCAACCCGACGGACACGACCATCCCTACGTGGTCCCAACTGTCCGACGGGGTGCGGCAGATGGTGACGCCAAATCATCGCTCGGGGGAGCGCTGGCTGTGCGACGATCTCGCGGCCTCCGGGGCACGGTTCGGAATGGGGCTCGCCATCGGGGTTTCCGCCGGGATTCTGTTGGGCCTGCTCATGGGCACCCTGACCGCGGCGGAAGCCCTGTTTCATCCGGGCCTCGCCTTGATTGCGCAGGTCCCACCGACGGCCGCGCTCGCCGTGTTCTTTGTCCTCGCCGGAACGGGCAACGGCATGTTCGTTTCGATGATCGCCATCGGCATCCTGCCCGCGCTGGCCATGTCGGTGTTCCTCGCGGTGAAGGAGTTTCCCGAGGAATTGCAATACAAGGCCTATACCCTCGGCGCCTCGCACGCCGAGGTGGTTTGGAACATCCTGGCCCGCCAGGTCCTGCCGCGGCTCCTCGACGCCGTGCGCCTGAGCATCGGCCCCGCATTGGTTTACCTAATCGCTGGCGAAATGGTCGTCGGCGATGTGGGTTTCGGATACCGGATCCGACTCCAGAGCAAGCTGCTCAATATGAGTGTCGTCTTCCCCTACCTCGCCATTCTGGCCGGCTTTGGATTCCTGGCCGATTGGACGCTCCGCTGGTTGCGTCGCCGGTGGTGTCCCTGGGCCAGCGCGGAGCGGACGTGAAGCGCCCCGATGCGAGGGCGTGAAAACCAATCGACCGATCATGAACAATGTCAGTCTCCGGATACAGGGATTGAGCCAGACGTTCGGCGCCAGGAAGGTGCTGCACGACATCAACCTCTCCATTCCCCGCGGGCAATTTGTCGCCCTCGTCGGCCCCAGTGGCTGCGGCAAATCCACTCTCTTCAAAGCCGTCGTGGGAACGCACCTGACTCAGAAAGGTGACGTGCGCATTTTCCCATTGGGCGGCCGGCCTCAAGGCGAACCCGTGCGCGGTCCCGGACGCGACCGGGGCATTGTCTATCAGCACTACTCGCTATTCCCGTTTCTCACGGCCCAGGAAAACGTCGCCCTTGGTCTCACGCTCGATGGCACCACGATCCCCGGAAGGTTTTTCCGCCCTCTCCACTGGCGTCGCACCCGGCGGGAATACCTTGAGCGCGCCGCGGAAACACTCACCCGGGTCGGTTTGGGCGGGTCATTGAAGGCCTATCCCCACGAACTCTCCGGCGGCATGCGGCAACGCGTCGCCCTGGCTCAAGCCATGATCATGCAGCCCGAAATTCTCCTGCTCGACGAACCGTTCGGCGCGCTCGACGAAGCCACCCGCGAAGATCTCCAGACCATGCTGCTCCGGCTCAACGAAGACAATCGCGCCGGCCGCCGCGCGACCGGCACTCCGCCCCTGACCCTGATCATTGTCACGCACGAATTGAATGAGGCCCTGTACGTGGGCGATCGCGTCATCGGGTTGTCGCAGCATTGGGACTGGGCCGCCGAAGGGCACACGGAATCTCCCGGCGCCACCGTGATTTACGATCGCCCCGCTCCCCGGGGCATTGCCAAAACGGCTCGCGATCTCGATCGGTTCAAATCGCAACGGGAGGAAATTCGACGCGTCGTCTTTGAACCGCTTCGAAAGGCGCGTCGGAATGAATTTGTTGATTCCCATCCCAATCCCGCTCCGGCCTTCGCCATTCAGAAATAGAACTCCCGACCATGTCCTCACCCAGCTTCCTCCGCACCGCCGGCCGCATCCTCAACTCCGGTCAGGCGCGCACGCTGCTGCTGACGGGCAACATCCACGATCTGTGGCCCCTGCCCCAACCCACCGGCACCGAGTATGTGCCGCTCATTCCCTTTTTGGGCGCCAGTTGGAATCTGCCGGACGTTGTGGTCATCGTTTACGAACTCAACGCGCCGGTGCGATTTCTCCGCACGGCCGATGCTGAGGCCATGCGCGAGGCGTGGCTGCGGTGGCGGACGGGTCGCGACGTGCACCAACTCGCCATCGACCGCCTGCTCACCCCGGGCCCGGCCGGCACCGAACTGGACGCCGTGGCCCGCCACTATGACGACACCCTGCGCGCCGCCACGGGCAATCCCACCCTGGCCCTGGAATTCCTGAGGCAACTCTGCCTCTGTGCCCGCGGAGGCGCCGCCACCCATCCGGCCCAGCGCCACCTGCGTCAGCGCCTGCTCATCCTCGTTGAAGGCGCGGACCTCCTGCTGCCCGACGCGCCCGTGCCGCAGCTCAACGATGCTGATCGCCATCGGGTCGGCATCTGCGCCGATTGGTTTGGCGACCCGGGATTCATGGCGGCTTCGGATTCCGTGGTCCTGTTCACCGAATCGCGGAGCCTGTTGAATCAGCGCCTGGCCCGGCTGCCGCAAATCCTCGAAGTGGAAGTGCCCGCGCCGGACGCCGATGCCCGCCTCGCGTACATCCGCCATTTCACCGGTGGTTTGCCGGCCGACGAAACGTGTCCGGCCCCGGGCACCGAAACGGAGATGGAACTCGCCGCGGCCACCGCCGGACTTTCCCTGCACGCCCTGGGGCAACTGCTCCGCGGCGCCCGCCACGACCGCCGCCCGTTGTCGAGCGCCGAGGTCACCGGCAAGGTGGAGTCCTACATTCAAAGTCAACTCGGGGACGACGTGGTCGAATTCAAACGGCCGCAGCACACGTTTGCCGATGTGATTGGCAACCGTCGGCTCAAGACATTCCTGCAGTCGGAATTCATTCCGCGTCTGCGCGCGGGCGGCCGCGAGGCCTGGAGCGGGGCGGCGGTTTGCGGTCCGATCGGCGGCGGCAAAACGTTTATCTTTGAAGCCGTCGCCACCGAACTCGAGATGCCCGTGCTGGTGTTGAAGAATCTACGCAGCCAGTGGTTTGGCCAGACGGACGTGATCTTTGAACG
>JAYTHD010000088.1:0-8516 GCA_043732975.1 Verrucomicrobiota bacterium | reverse complement strand
ACGTCCGAGCAGGGTCCGGGTCCCCTATCCGGTGGGCCGCCGGTGAAGGCATCCGTCACGGAGGAATCGGCGCGGTTGATGAAGGAGGCAAGGCGGTTGGTGGATGCCTTGGTGAGCGCGGAACCCGATAACCCGCGCGGATGGTCGCGGCGCGCCCGGATCCGTTCGAACCGCGAGTTGATCCAGTTGGCAGACCAGGGAAGGGCGTCGTCCGGGGCCCCGGAGGCGATGCAGCGGAGGTTTGTGGCGATGATGCCAGAGTCGGCGATTCCGGATCTGGAGGCAGCCTTGCGCCTTCGACCCAAGGATCCGCGATTGCTGACGGGCTTGTTGATTCACCGACTGGCCGCCGATCTGCCGGATCTGATGGAAGTCTCCGCCGGCGGGAAGAAGGGCAAGAGTGGTGGATTTGAGAATCTGTCGCCGATGAAGCAGGCCGCGGTGGCCCAGACGATTTCCGAGCTCGACCGCATCGGCGAAGGCAGCGATCACGTGCAGGCGGCGTCCGCACTGGAGCAATCGGGCATGTTGAATCTGGTGTTACACGGTGACGGGACCGGGGCGGGTGAACGGGCGCGACGGGCGATTCGTCTGGGTTCCCATCACAACGAAGCGTTTGAATTGGCGATGCTGTCTGTCTCGATGGGTGGGAAGCCGAACTGGAAGCTCGCGGAGGAAATTGTCCGTGAGCGCCTGCGGGTGCGCGGTGACGGACGCACCTGGCTGTTGTTGGTGAAGGTCCTGCAAGAACAAGAGAAGGCGCCTCAGGCGCTGGAGGAAGCGCACGCGGGAATGAAGGCGGTACCGGGCGATGCGGCGCTCGGTGTGGCGCACCTGGCTCTGCATATTCGCGACGGCAGCTTTCCCGGACCCGGGGGCGAAGGTCCGAATTTTGAAGAGATCAAGCGGCAGGTCGATGCGTTGCCGGACGGTGAAGCCAAGGCAATTTTGGCCGGCAACTATTTTATGACCGCGGCGGCATTTGTCGGTCTGAGTGGCGACTCGGGCACTGCCCGGCAGATCGCCGAGAAAATGTCGCAACAGTTTCCCCAGGACGAATATGTGAAGGAGATGAGCGCGTTGCTAAGCTTGTTGCCGTAGCTTTTCACCTTGACCACGATGCCTTTTTTCGCGGGAATAGCAGTCATGAAAAGTTTTGCCCAGTTGGGGATGGCCATCGGCCTCGGCCTCGGCGTCGCCCAGGCGAATTCCGTGGTTTTGAAGCCGGCGGCCGACACCACGTTGTTCCGCTTTTTTCCAGGCAATAACGACGGCAAGGATTCCACGATGATCGTCGGCGGCATCAGCAAATCGCCGTCCGCGTGTCGGGCGCTGGTCCGCTTTGCCCTGGGTACCAATCTTCCGGCCGGATCGGTGGTTACGAATGTGACCCTGCGTTTGAATGTCACGCGGGAGAAGGGCTCCAGTGGGGCCATTCAAACCAGGTTTCATCGGGTGACTCAGGACTGGGCCGAGGGGGGCAAATTGAATCAGGCGGGTGGAGCGACGGCCACTGCGGGTGAGGCCACCTGGACGGATCGAAAAAAGGGCACCGCCAGTTGGTCGGCGCCCGGGGCCACGGGGGACTTTGCGACCACGTTCAGTGCGTCCATCCCGCTCGACAATACCGGGGTTTATACGGTGGCATCGACTGCCGGACTGGTGGCGGATGTCCAGGCTTGGCTCACGGATCCCGGGACCAATTTTGGGTGGATCCTGGTGGCACAGCAGGAAGACACCAGCGCGTCAGCCCGCCGCATCGCCACGCGGGAAGCAGGCAGTCCGGCGATGGCATTGACCATTGGATTCACGGCCCCGTCGACTCCCCCGACGCTCCCGGCCTTGACGGGCGTCCGGACCACGGACGGGCAGTTCGAATTGGTGTTTCCCGCGCAGGCGAACGTTCAGTACCAATTGCAACGCCGCACGCTGTTCGACGCGCTACCGTGGGCCGACGCCGGGCTCTTTGCCCAGGGCTTGGATGGACCGATCACGAACCGGGTGAGATTTGAGTCGGATCCCGCATTCTTCCGGATTGTCATCAAACCCTGACAGGGGATCCCGGGCCGTCCGCGGGAAGTTTTCTTCCGCCCTTGGTCAACGCGGCAGCGAAGGCCGCCGGGAGTCAACCGGCGAGCGCGGCTTCTGCCAACGGGATGCGCGTACCGCCGTGGGGCGCTTTCACCTGCTCGGATCGTAACATGCGCTCGCCGGCGGAATCAGCGAAGCGCAATCCGCTTGGTGTGAGTCGCAGGGCCGTGGGTGAGGCCTCCGCCCAGCCCCTCCGAACGAGGTCGGCAATGTCCTCGCTCCACTCAGTGCGGAGGTCGAGTCCGGTCCGGGCGACAAACTCCTCCCACGGCCAGCCGGCATTCATGCGCAGGCCGAAGGCGGCGAGTTCGCCGGCGCGGGCCAGCGGGGAAAGGGCCTCGGCAAATTCCTTCGCCCGGCGTCCCTTCTCCAGTTGAGTAATCCACAAATCCGTGTTGGCCCAGTTGCGGGCCCGCAGTCCGCCCACGTATTCGCTGGCGCTGGGACCGATGCCGTAGGAGTCGAGGCCGCGCCAGTAGCCGATGTTGTGCCGGGACGCGTGGCCGGGGATTCCTTCGAGCGACACGCCCGGCAGGCGCAGCCCGGCCTCCCCGGAAGCGCATTCGCGGGCCCAATTAGCCACCTCATACTGCTTCCAACCCGCACTGGCGGCCCGTTCGCGCAGACGTTCGTACATGGCGCAAGCCAGTTCCTCATCCACCGAAAACTCGCCCGCTTGCAATTGCTGATAGAGCGGAGTGTCCTCCTCGTAGATCACTTCGTAACAGCTGAGATGTTCCGGCGCGAGAGCGAGCACTTCTCCCAGGGTTCGCTCCCACACCTCCAGGGTCTGGGTTGGGATGGCAAACATCAGGTCGAGGTTCACGCTGGCGAAGCCGGCGGCGCGCAGGAGATCGTAGCTGCGGAAAACCCGATCGCGCGAGTGCACGCGACCCAGCCGCTCCAGCAGGGTTTCGTCGAGCGATTGCACGCCCATCGAGACGCGGTTCACGCCGCGCTCCCGCCACAGGCGGGCCTTGTCGGCCGAGACGGTGGCGGGATTGCATTCCACCGTGAATTCGGCGGCGCCCAGAAGACCCAGCCGGTCCATCGCCGAGAGGATGATTTCCCATTGCGAAACCGACAGCAATGAGGGCGTGCCACCCCCAAAAAAAACCGTGTCGGGACGACAATCCGGCGCGATGAGTTCGAGTTCGCGGACCAGTGCGGTGACGAAGCGATCAATGACGCCGATCGACGCCGGGGCGGAGTAGAACGCGCAGTATTCGCACTTGTGGGCGCAAAACGGCACGTGGACATAGAGACTGCGGACAGGACCCGGCACCATGCCAGAGTTTCCCGGCCAAACGGTGCCAACTCAACTGGGAAATCGGGAAACCCCTCACATTGACTCGGCGGCTTCGGGTTCGATTCTGCGGTCATGCACGATGCTGCTGAGACACAAGCCCGGGCCGCGGCACCGATTCGTTTCGATGCCAGCGTGCGGAAGCCCATGCCACCGGCGCAGTTTGATTCGCTTTCCCAGGAGATTCTGGCTCTCAAGCGACAGCGGAATGCGGTCATTCTGGCGCACAATTATCAGGTGCCGGAGATCCAGGATGTCGCGGACTTCGTCGGCGATTCCCTCGGTCTGGCGCAGCAGGCGGCGAAAACCCAGGCGGATGTGATCGTGTTCTGCGGTGTGCATTTCATGGCGGAGACGGCGAAGATCCTCAATCCCAACAAGGTCGTCGTCCTGCCGGATCGCGATGCCGGTTGTTCCCTCGAGGAGAGCTGCCCGGCCGCCAAGCTGAAGGCACTGCAGGCCACCAATCCGAATTTTTGGACCATTGCGTACATCAACTGCTCGGCGGAGGTCAAGGCGCTGGCGGATGTGATTGTCACCAGTGGCAATGCCGTCCGGATCGTCAATGCCGCCCCGCGGGATCGGGACCTGCTTTTTGTGCCCGACGAGAATCTGGGCAGTTGGGTGATGGAACAGACGCACCGGCCGATGACGCTGTGGAAGGGCAATTGTTATGTGCACGTCGAGTGGACCCACGCGGCGCTCACCCGGATCCGCCAGCAGCATCCCGGGGCGCCGATCGTCGCCCATCCCGAGTGTCTGAAGAGTGTCCGAATGCTGGCGGACGAGGTCTGTTCCACGGAGAAGATGGTGGCTTATTGCCGGCAAAGCCCCTCCCGCGACATCATCATCGCCACGGAAGCCGGCATGTTGCACCGGTTGCAGAAGGAATGTCCGGGGAAGAATTTCATTCCCGCGCCGACCGAGAAATGCGCCTGCAACGAGTGTCGGTTCATGAAAATGAACACGCTCGAAAAACTGCACGACTGCCTGTTGAATCTGCATCCGCGGGTGGAACTCCCCGCCGCGTTGATCGATCGGGCCCGGCTGCCGATCGAACGGATGCTCGAGATCAGCGCCCGGCCGTTGGACAACGCGGGTTAGGATTTCCGCCGACGGGCCGGGTAATTTCGGCAGGCACCTCAGGAGACGGGCGAAAGTAGTGTCTTGCGCATCCGCTGGCGATGCGGGCCGCTGACGAGATCGAGCAGGGTGTGGCGGTCGAGGCTGACGTAAAAGCTCTGCATGGCCTCCGCGAGGAACCCCTTCAGGGCGCAACTCGTGCTGATCGGGCACGTATTGGTCGCGGGATCAAAGCATTCGACCACGACCGGCTGCGCCTCCGTTTCCCGCACGAGTTTGCCCAGGCGGATTTCCCCGGGGGGACGTGCCAACTGTATGCCCCCGCCACGTCCGCGCAGGGTCCGGAGGTAGCCGAGCTTCGCGAGGTGGGGGACGATCTGCGCCAGATGATTCCGGGAAATCCCGTAGGCCGCCGCCACGTCGTCCAGGACAAACAACTCGTCCTTCAAGGCGGCGTACATCAGGACGCGGAGCGAATAATCACTGAAAAGACTGAGTTTCATGACGCGGATACCCGCCCGACACTGGCACAAACCCACCGTCCGGGGAAACCGGCTTCGCCGAAGATGGCGCCCAAGGAGACGCTTGACATTAAGATGTATTTCCAATACATGATAAAACATGTATTCAAAGTACATGTTAAACATATCCGGCGGCGGAACCCTGCGCTCCCGCTCCGGCAACGAAATTCAAGCTCCCTCGGTATTCTCCATGAAACACCTGATCGGTCGGTTGGCGACCGGCACGCTATCCCTCGCGCTGCTTTTCGGCGCCACCCGCGCGGCGGACAGCACTACCCGACCCGTCATGGAAGAGATCAACAAGGTTTGCCCGATCAGTGGCCAGCCTGTCGATCCGAAGATCACCTTGGTTTATGAAGGCCGGACCTACGCGTTTGCGTCGGATGTCTGCCGGGTAAAATTCAACGAGGCCCGGGCAGCGAGTCTCTATCAGAAGATCGGCGGCAAGCCGGCCCTCGACGCGGTGGTGGAGTCCTTTTACGTGAAGGTGTTGGCGGACGCCCGAATCAAGCACTTCTTCGATGACGTCAACATGACCAAGCAGCGCCGGAAGCAGAAGGAATTCCTGGCGGCGGCGTTGGGCGGGCCCATTCCGTGGACCGGGAAGGATCTGCGGAAGGCGCATGAGCATATCACCGGCCTCACGGACGAGCACTTCAACGCCGTGGCGGAGAACCTGCAGAAGACCCTCGTGGAGTTCAAAGTGAAACCGGACCTCATCGATCAGGTCATGGCGATTGCTGCCAGCACCCGGGACGCCGTCTTGAATCGCCAGCCTGCGGCCAAGTAAAAAATTGCCAGGTTGAGCCGCTGATTCCGGCGTCGCCAGGCCAATTCCTCTGGAAACCAGGGTTGCCCGGTTCGAATGGAATCGCAGATTCAGCGGAACATGTTGCGCCGAGTCTGCCTTTCGGAAGCCGCGTCCAAACGGCGCTGGAAGGTCGTGGGCGCTATCGGCGGTTCCCTGCTGATCCTTCTGGATCCGGGAGGTGGAGTCGGATCGGCCGCCCAACCCCCCGTCCGTTCCGTTCGGCCGGCGACGATTTCCTCCAACCGGACTTCGGGGGAAATCCGCGGCTGGAGCCTGCCGTACCGCAAGGAGGGCGATCTGAAGGCGAAGCTTTTTGGGGCGACCGCCAGGCCGCTGCCGGGTGGCGTATTGGAAATTCGCGAGCTGCGCGTGGACCTCTATCGCGACGGCGAGCCGCGCGCGACGTTTACCACGCCGTTGTGCCACTACCGGCAAAACGACGACGTCGTCCGTTCCACCAACATTTTCTCGTTCGCCTTCGATCAGGGCCGGGCCCATTTGGAGGGTGAGGGATTCCTGCTGCAGTTGGACACCAAGCAGATTTCCTCTCCCGGAAGGTTTTCTGCCGAGGGAGCCAACGGGCGTCCGCAGGTCCGCGGCCTGGGTTTCTGGTGCAATTTGGATTCCGGCGAGATTCTCATTTCGAACAAGGTGCAAGTCCTGGTTCCCGTCCGCCTGCCCCAGCGTCCTCCCCCCTGATTTTCCATGCTCCGCAATTCTTTGATTCGTACCCTTCATGGTGGCTTCGCCCTCCTCCTCTGCACGACGGATGGCCTGGTGGGGTTACCGGCTGACGATGTCGTCCTGATTCCCGGCACCGCCGAATATGGTGGCATGAATGTGCTGACCGGGGAGTATCATCTCTGGGAAAACGTCGACATTCCGATTCCCGGACTGGGACGCCTGCAATGTGATGATTTCACGGGCACGGGGGCCGATACCAATGCGACGATCCGGGCGTTCGGCAATGTGCGGATCCAGTTGAATCTTCCCGGCAAGGGAGGCGCCGCACCGCTGCAGATCCTGGCCTTTGCCGACGAGGCCAAGTACACCGGCACGAACGGCCTGCTGACGCTGACCAGCACGAATGGCAGTTCCCGTGTGGTCGGACGCTACGGCACCGTCACCGGCGCCATCATTCAGTACAATGTGACTTCCAATACGGTGTCGGTGGCCAGGATCGGCATTTCTCCGGACCCCACGATGTTGACGAATCTGCTCAAGCGCGTCCGACCCAAGTCGCCGGTTCGGACCGAGTCCAAGTAGATCACCGACGTCCCGCGCCAACCTCATGGCCACCGCCACCAACGCCACCAACGCCACCAACGCCGCCGCCGCTCCCGCTGCGCCCGCATTCACCGGTCCCCTGTTGACCGCGGATTCGTTGGCGAAGTCTTTTGGGGCACGGGTGGTGGTGAATGGCGTGTCATTGCAGGTGGCCGCGGGCGAGATTGTCGGCCTGCTCGGACCGAATGGCGCGGGGAAAACCACCAGTTTTAACATGGTGGTCGGGCTCATCCGACCCGATGCCGGAACGGTCCGGTTCGGGGGCGAAGACATCACCCGGCTGCCGATGCATCAGCGGGCGCGGCGGGGCATCGGTTACCTCACCCAGGAGCCGAGCGTCTTCCGCAAACTCACCGTGGAAGACAACCTGCTGGCGATCCTCGAGACACTGGACATTCCCGCCAGCGAACTTCCCACCCGATTGAAATATCTGTTGGAGGAATTGGACCTCACGGCCCGGGCGAAGACCATGGCCTATCAACTTTCCGGGGGAGAAAAACGCCGCCTGGAGATCACGCGGGCCCTCGTGACCTCACCCAAACTCCTGCTGCTCGACGAACCCTTTGCGGGCATCGACCCGATCGCCGTCCATGAGGTCAAAAAAATCCTCTCCCGGTTGCGGGATCGGGGCCTGGGAATCCTGATTACGGACCACAATGCCCGCGAAATGCTGCGGCTCGTGGACCGGGCCTATTTGATTCACCAGGGAAAGGTGCTTTACGAAGGCACGGCGGATCAGGTATCCAATGATCCGAAGGCCCGGGATATTTATCTGGGGCCGGATTTCAATTGATCCGACCGCGAGCCACGAGAAAGCCTGCATTACCCACGCCCATGAGCCCCTATCTGCAATCGTTCGGTTCGATGATGCCGGCCTATTGGGTGCCGGGCCTCGCCGGGGTTTCGCTGATTTTCACCATCCTGGCATGGGTCATTCCGAGTTGGCGGGGCAATGCCCTGAGTTCGGTCTTCGGTTTTCTGGGCAGCCTGGGCGGCCTTTACTTGGGGCGCTGGCTGGCCGCCCACCGGCCGCCCTGGCTGCGAGGTTTGCTGCACCAACTCGAACTCGAAGCCCCCCAAGGCAATGGAGTGGATTGGCGCCCGCACATCGGGTCCATGTTCCTGACCCTCGTCGCGGGCGGCTTCGCCTACATTCTGGGCATGGTGGTGGGGCGATTCTTCCTCCGCCTCTGGCTGCGTCTGGTCGGCAGCACGGATCCCGAATCGCCGGATCGCCCGGTCATGTCCCCTTTTCGCTGAACCCGACCCCGCGGGGGGCGACCAGATTTGGGAGCAAACCCCGTAACTTTGCCCCCCGCCACCGGGTCTCCCTTACTAACATGATCAATGCGGGTACACTTAACACCGGGCGGCGAGGCTCGAGCGGGAGGTGGCAAGCGGGCTTTACCCTGATCGA